>NZ_JBFRHD010000015.1:0-177888 GCF_052115685.1 Cupriavidus sp. 2KB_3 | reverse complement strand
GGCCTCTCGCGGGTGATGTCGATGCCGTTGAAAAGGATGGTGCCGGTGGTCGGCTCCAGGAACTTGGTAAGCAGGTTGAAGCAGGTCGTCTTGCCTGCGCCGTTGGGGCCGATCAATGCGTGGATCGAGCCGCGCCGCACCTGCAGGTCCACGCCGCTGACCGCCGTAAAGCCCTTGAAGGACTTGGTCAGGTTGCGGACTTCTAGTACGTTGGTTTGCATGAGTCTCTTATAGGCTGCCGGTGGGCTCCCCTCCGTCTGCGAGAAAGCGGCAGGAGAGGAGAGCGAACCATGGCTGTCGTCTATTTACTTCTTCACCAGCGGGCAGCGCGACTGCGACAGCGGCTGGAAGGCTTCCTCGGCCGGCACGGTGGCCACGAGCTTGAGGTAGTCCCACGGCGTCTTGGACTCGCTCGGCGCCTTCACTTCCATCAGGTACATGTCATGCATCATGCGGCCGTCGGCGCGGATATAGCCGTTCTTGGCGAACGCGTCGTTGATCTTGGCCTTCTTCAGCGCCGCCATCACGGTGTCCGAATCGTCGCTGCCGGTGGCCTGCACGGCCTTCAGGTACTGCAGCACGGCCGAGTACGTGCCGGCATGCACCATGTTCGGCATGCGCTTCATGCGGGCGAAGAAGCGTGCGCCGAATTCGCGCGTCTGCGGGTTCAGGTCCCAGTACCAGGCGTCGGTCAGCTTCATGCGCTGCGTCAGCTTCAGGCCCAGGCTGTGCACGTCGCTGATGGTCATCAGCAGGCCCACCAGGGTCTGGTTGCGCGGCAGGCCGAAGTCGTTGGCCGCCTTGATGGCGTTGATGGTGTCACCGCCGCCGTTGGCCAGCGCCACCACCTGGGCCTTGCTGGCCTGGGCCTGGAGGATGAACGACGAGAAGTCCGACGCGTTCAGCGGGTGCTTGATGTTGCCGGTGACCGTGCCGCCCGAGGCCTTCACCACATCCGCCGTGGCGGTTTCCAGCGACTGGCCGAACGCATAGTCGGCCGTCAGGAAGTACCAGCTCTTGAGGCCCTGCTTGACCATGGCCTTGCCGGCCACGTTGGCGAGTGCGTACGTGTCATACACATAGTGGACGATGTACGGCGAGCACTCTTCGTTGGTGTGGCGCAGGTTGGCGCCACCGGTAATCAGCGAGATACGCTTCTTCTCGGACGCGATGCGCGAGACGGCGAGCGCGACCGACGAGTTCGGCAGGTCGACGATGGCATCGACGCCGTCACGGTCGATCCACTCGCGCGCCTTGGCGCTGCCGATGTCCGCCTTGTTCTGGTGGTCGGCGGTGACCAGCTCGATCTTCTTGCCCGGCAGCCCATTGCCGAAATCCTCGATGGCCAGCTTGGCGGCCTCGACCGAACCCTTGCCGGCATAGTCAAGGTAGACGCCCGACAGGTCGGTCATGACGCCGATCTTGACGACGTCTCCGGAAATCGCCGCGCTGGCGGCGCCGGCAAACGTGGAAAGGCTGAACGCCAGGGCGGACAGCAGGGTGGCTCGCTTCATCTCTTCTTCTCCGTGGTGGTGTTGCTAGAAAAGCTGGGCGGCTGCTCAGACCGCCATGTGCGCGTACCGGTAGTCGGCAGGCGGCACGAACGTTTCCTTGACCGTGCGCGGCGACACCCAGCGCAGCAGGTTCAGCGGCGAACCGGCCTTGTCGTTGGTGCCACTGCGGCGTGCGCCGCCGAACGGCTGCTGGCCGACCACCGCACCGGTCGGCTTGTCGTTGATGTAGAAGTTGCCGGCGGCGAAGCGCAGCGCGTTGGAAGCCTGGGCAATGGCCGCGCGGTCCCTCGCAAAGATTGCGCCGGTCAGTGCGTAGGGGCTCGTGCCGTCGACCAGTTCGAGCACCTCGGGCCAGTGCGCGTCGGCGTAGACGTAGACCGACAGCACCGGGCCGAACAGTTCGGTTTCCATCAGTGTGTGGTGCGGGTTGTCTACCTGGAGCACGGTCGGCGTGATGAAGTAGCCCACGCTGTCGTCGGCCTTGCCGCCGGTGACCAGCTTCACGGCGCTGTCGCTGGCGGCGCGTTGCAGGTGGCCATGGATGCGGTCGAACGCGCGGCGGTCGATCACGGCGCCCATGAAGTTGGTGAAGTCGGTCACATCGCCCATCTGGATGGTCTCGGCCATCGCCACCACGCGCTCGCGCACGGCCGGCCACAGCGAGGCGGGGATGTAGGCGCGCGACGCCGCGCTGCACTTCTGGCCCTGGTACTCGAAGGCGCCGCGCAGCAGCGCCACGGCCAGCGTGTCGGCATCGGCGGACGGGTGGGCGAGCACGAAGTCCTTGCCGCCGGTCTCGCCGACCAGGCGCGGATAGCTGCGGTAGCGCGAGACACTGCGGCCTACCTCGCCCCACAGCGTGTCGAACACGGCCGTCGAGCCGGTGAAGTGGATGCCGGCCAGTTCAGGCCGCGCCAGCACGGCGCCGCTGATGGCTACCGGGTCGCCCGGCAGGAAGTTGATGACCCCCTTCGGCAGGCCGGCGGCTTCGAGCAGCTCCATGAAGAGAAAGTTCGACAGCGAGGCCGTGGCAGCCGGCTTCCACAGCACGGTATTGCCCATCAGCGCCGGCGCGATGGCCAGGTTGCCGCCGATGGCGGTGAAGTTGAACGGCGTGACGGCGTAGACGAAGCCTTCCAGCGGGCGGTATTCGAGGTGATTGCGCATGCCCGGCGACGAAATCGGCTGGCCGGCCGCCAGTTCGTGCGCGAACTGCACGTTGAAGCGCAGGAAATCGATCAGCTCGCAGGCCGAGTCGATTTCGGCCTGGTAGGCGGTCTTGCTCTGGCCGAGCATGGTCGCCGCGTTCAGGCGGGCGCGCCACGGGCCTGCCAGCAGGTCGGCGGCCTTGAGGAAGACGGCGGAGCGCTCGGCCAGCGTGGCGTTGGCCCAGTCGCGCTGGGCGGCCACTGCGGCGTCGATGGCGGCGTGGATGGTGGCCTGGCCGGCGTTGTGGACCTCGCCCAGGCGGTGGGCGTGAGCGTGTGGGGCGCGCACGTCGGTGATATCGCCGCTGCGGATGCGCTCGCCGCCCACGATGGCCGGGATCTCGCGCACCAGGCCTTGCTGCTTGTCGAGTTCCGCCGTCAGCGCGATGCGTTCGGCGCTGCCCGGGGCGTAGTTCAGGACCGTTTCATTGATGGATTTTGGATAGAAATTGTTTGCAGACATATACGTTACGCGCTTCTTTGGATATGAACACTAATAAATTGGATCCAGTTTAGCAGTCGGGATATTCAGGCACAATAGGGGCCTCACTCGAATCGCATACCGATCTCCAGCACCTCCCATGTCCACGCAAACGGGCCGCGCAAGCGCCCCTACCAAGGGTTTACCCCAGATCATTCGCGATCAGCTTCGCTACGAAATTCAGAAAGGCACGTTGCCGGCGGGGGCGCAGTTGCGCCAGGACGCGCTGGCGGAGCGCTTCAAAGCGAGTCGCATTCCCGTGCGGGAAGCGCTGCGCCAACTGGAAACGGAAGGGCTCGTCACCTACCAGCGCAACCGTGGCGCGGTGGTGTCAGGCATGGATGCGACGCAGATCTGCGAGCTGCTAGATATCCGCGTCGCCCTGGAATGCCACGCGGCGCGCATCGGCGTGCCGAACATGGTTCAGCAGGATTTCCAGCAGATGCAGGAGATTCTGGACGCGTACTCGCAGTCGGAGTCGCTCGTGGAGTGGGCCGAGTACAACCGGCGCTTCCACCTGGCGCTGTGCGCGCCGGCCAACAACAAGCGGCTGCGGCGGCTGATCGAGGAGTTCTGCCTGAACACCGACCGCTACACGCACGAGCAGATGTCGATGGCCACCGGCAAGGAAGGCCCGCAGGCGGACCACTATCGCATTCTGGAAGCGTGCAAGGCGCGCGATGCCGAGAAGGTGGCGTCGCTGCTCGAGGAGCACATCCTCGAGACCAAGCGCAATCTGCTCGCCAGCGAGCGGATGAAGGAAGTGGATTAAATCAAATCAGGCGGGGTGCACCACCACGAGCAGCGCCGTGGCGGCACTCTTGCCCGGATTGGCGATGGCATGGGCCACGTCCGCGCCATAACGCGCGGTATCGCCATGCTTCAGTTTTTTCTCGTCCTCCGCGGCACGCACGGTCATTGACCCGCTCAGCACCGACAGGTGCTCCTGCGTGCCCGCGTCATGCGGCTCGGACGCCAGCACGCCACCGGGCTGGATCGTCAGCTCATACCACTCGAATTTCCCTGCCAGGTCGATCGGCCCGAGGATGCGCAGTTCGCAGCGCCCGTCCGGGCTTTTCAGCGCCGGGATGGCGTGCGGCTGCACCACGGCAATCGCCGGCGCCGGCGCGCTCACCGCGCCATTGGCCAGGAAGTCTGCCAAATTCACGCCCAGCGCGTTGGCCAGCCGCCACAGCACGGCCACCGTCGGATTGGTGAGATTCCGTTCGATCTGGGACAGCATAGACTTGGAGACACCGGCGCGGCGCGAAAGGTCGTCCAGCGACAGCTGCTGGGCCTGCCGCAGCGCCTGGAGCGCGCCTCCCACGGCGGGCGGCCCATCGGACTGAGCAGGCGGCTTGGGGATGTTGGGCGGGGAGGGTTGCGTCATCGTCATGTGTTCGTTATAGTGCACGAACCGTTCGTTATATAGAACATGTTCGATTTATCGAATCGAACGACCGAGACACTACCACCGGGAGCCGGGCCATGTCGAGTGCCGAGACCTTCTATGCATCCATCCGCGCGGAACTGGATGCCATCCGCGACGCGGGGCTGTACAAGCGCGAGCGCATCATCGCCACGCCGCAGGGCGCGGTCATCCGCACCGCTGACGGCCGGGAAGTAATCAACCTCTGCGCCAACAACTACCTGGGGCTGTCCTCGCACCCGCAGGTGATCGAGGCCGCCCACGAAGCCTTGCGCACCCACGGCTTCGGCCTCAGCTCGGTGCGCTTCATCTGCGGCACGCAGGACCTCCACAAGACGCTGGAGGCGCGGCTGGCCCGCTTCCTCGGTACTGAGGACACCATCCTCTACGGCTCCGCCTTCGACGCCAATGGCGGCCTGTTCGAGACCCTGCTGGGCCCGGACGACGCCGTCATCAGCGATGCGCTGAACCATGCGTCGATCATCGACGGCATCCGGCTCTCCAAGGCGCGCCGCTACCGTTACCAGCACAACGACCTTGACGACCTGCGCGCCCAGCTGCAACAGGCCGATGCCGACGGCGCGCGCTTCAAGCTGGTGTTCACCGACGGCGTGTTCTCGATGGACGGCACCGTGGCGCGGCTCGATGAAATCCGTGCGATCTGCGATGAGTTCGGCGCGCTGCTCGGCATCGACGAATGCCACGCCACCGGCTTCATGGGCGCGCGCGGGCGCGGCACGCACGAGGCGCGCGGCGTGTTCGGCAAGATCGACATCATCACCGGCACGCTCGGCAAGGCGCTGGGCGGCGCCTCTGGCGGCTTCACCAGCAGCCGCAAGGAAGTGGTGGAACTGCTGCGTCAGCGATCGCGTCCGTATCTGTTCTCGAATACCGTGGCCCCGGCAATCGTCGGCGCCAGCATTGCCGTGCTGGACATCCTGGAGGCCAGCACAGACCTGCGCGACCGGCTCGAGCGCAACACCGCGTTCTTCCGCCGGGGCATTGCCGCGCTGGGCTTCGACACCAAGCCGGGCGACCATCCGATCGTCCCGATCATGGTCTACGATGCTGAGAAAGCCCAGCAGCTTGCCGAGCGGCTGCTGGCGCTGGGCGTCTACGTGGTGGGCTTCTTCTACCCCGTGGTGCCGAAGGGCCAGGCGCGCATCCGCGTGCAGCTGAGCGCGGTGCACGACGAAGCCACGCTGCAACGCGCGCTGGACGCCTTCGCGCAGGCCGGCCGTGAACTGGGGCTGATTCGATGAGCCAGGCAGTGAGCAAGCCGCAGATTCTGATTATCGGCGCCAACGGGCAACTGGGTTCCGAACTCGCGCTGGCGCTGGCCGAGCGGCACGGGCGCGAGCATGTGGTCACCTCGGACGTGGTGCCCACCGGCCGCCACGTGCATATCGCCCATGAGATGCTGAACGTGACCGACCGGGGCGAACTGGCCACGGTGGTGGAGCGCCACGGCATCACCCAGATCTACCTGCTGGCCGCCGCGCTTTCCGCCACGGGCGAGAAGGCGCCGCAGTGGGCGTGGAACCTGAACATGACCGGGCTGCTGAACGTGCTGGAACTGGCGCGCCAGCAGGGCATCGAGCGCGTGTTCTGGCCCAGTTCGATCGCCGCGTTCGGCCCCACCACGCCCGCCGTGAACACCCCGCAGAAAACCATCATGGAGCCGACCACGGTCTACGGCATTTCCAAGCAGGCGGGCGAGGGCTGGTGTCGCTGGTACTTCGAGAACCACGGTGTGGACGTGCGCAGCGTGCGCTATCCGGGGCTGATCTCGCACAAGACCCCGCCGGGCGGCGGCACCACTGACTATGCGGTCGATATCTTCCACCACGCGGTGCGCGGCGAACCGTACGACTGCTTTCTGGAGTCCGACGAGCGGCTGCCGATGATGTATATGCCCGACGCGATCCGCGCCACGCTGGAGCTGATGGAAGCGCCGCGCGAGTCAATCCGCGAGCGGGGCAGCTACAACCTCGCCGGCATGAGTTTCACCCCGGCCGAGATTGCCGAGGCGATCCGCCGCCGGGTGCCGGACTTCGTCATGCGCTATGCCCCGGACTACCGGCAGGCCATCGCCCGGGGCTGGCCGGATTCGATCGACGACAGCGCTGCGCGCACCGACTGGGGCTGGCAGCCGAAATTCGGCCTCGCGGAAATGGTCGACGACATGCTGGAGAACCTCAAGGCGACAACCCAGGCAAGCGCCGCCCACGCCACCTGAACTAGTTCGCAAAGAAATAGTTTGCATTCTAATTAATTCACGTCTATCATTCGGCCCATGCCAAAGATAGACGCCCTCCTTTTCTCGTTCACCGGCCAGCTCATGCTGGCGGGCCGCCAGTGGCGCCAGATCAGCCAGGCGTCGGTAACGGCACACGGTATCTCCGCCGCGGCCGCCGCGCCGCTGCTTTTCATTCGGCGCCTCGGTGGCGGCGTGCGCCAGGTGACGCTGGCGGACTACGTCGGCGTGGAAGGCGCCACGCTGGTCCGTCTGGTGGATCAACTGAGCGCCGCCGGGCTGGTCCGCCGCGAGGTGGACCCCAGCGACCGCCGCGCCAACGTGCTCTCGCTCACCGACGCCGGTGAGCGCATGGCCGAACAGATCGAAGCCGAACTCAAGCAACTGCGTGCCGAAGTGTTCGCCGAGATCAGCGAGGCTGACCTGGAAGCCACGCTGCGCGTGCTGGACGCCTTGTACAAGGCCTCAGGGGCCGCTTCCGCGGCGGCCAAGCTGGAGTCCTGAGCATCATGGGTAGTTGGCCATCCGCACGGGACTGGGTTTTCTCGTTCAAGGCGTTTGCCGCCGCCATGCTGGCGCTCTGGATCGCGATGTACATGGGCCTGCCGCGCCCGTACTGGGCGATGGCGTCCGTCTACGTGGTGGCACATCCGCTGACCGGCGCCACGCGCTCCAAGGCGCTGTACCGCGTGCTCGGCACGCTGATGGGCGCCGCGGCCGGCGTGGCGATGGTGCCCTCGCTGGTCAATTCGCCGCCGCTGCTGATGGGCGCCGTGGCGCTCTGGACCGGCTGCCTGCTCTACATCGCCCTGTTGCACCGCACCCCGCGCAGCTACGTCTTCATGCTGGCCGCCTACACGCTGCCGCTGGTGGCGCTGCCGGCGGTGGACAATCCCGCCGCCATCTTCGATATCGCCATTGCCCGGGCCGAGGAAATCAGCCTGGGCATCCTGTGTGCGGCCGTGGTTGGCGCCGTGGTGTTTCCGGCGAGCGTGGCGGACGTGCTGCGCCACAAGTCGCGCCAGTGGATGGCCGACGCCGCGCTCTGGGCCGGCGACATGCTCTCGCCCAGCCCTGGCATGCAGGTCACGCGCCACCAGAGCCGCCACCGCCTGGCCGCCGACATCCTGGCCCTCGATCAACTCATCAGCCAGCTGGGCTACGACACCGAGAGCATCGCCCGGGTGCGTGCCGCGCGTGAACTGCGCGGGCGCATGACGATGCTGCTGCCGGTGATGTCCTCGCTGGCGTCCATCGTGGAATCGCTCCAGGCCGCCGGCGGCTTGCCGGACACCCTGCGTGCCCAGACCCAAGCGGCCCGCGCGTGGATTCAGGGCGGGGCGGTGGATACGCCGCCCGTGCTGACCAGTACGCCGCTGGAACTGGGCTGGGACGCCGCGCTGGTCACCGCCGCCGAAGACCGCCTGCAACAGATGGTGGCGCTGTGGCGCGACTGCGTGTCCCTGTGCCGGAGCATGGGCGAGCGCGATGTGCGCGGGGGCTGGGTGCCCGAGTTCCGGCGCTGGGACGTCGGCCAGACCCGCCACTACGACCACGGCCTGCTGCTGTTCTCCACCGTCACGGTGGCGCTGTCGATCTTCGCCATGGGCATGCTGTGGATCCACATGGGCTGGGCCGATGGCGCCGGCGCGGTGGCGCTGGGCGCGGTGTCGTGCTGCTTCTTCGCCGCCCTGGACGAACCTGCGCCGATGATCCAGTCGTTCTTCAACTGGAACGTGGTGTGCATGGTGATCTCGATGGTCTTCCTGTTCGCCGTGCTGCCCGTGGCGCATGACTTCGAGATGCTGGTGTTGATGTTCGCCGTGCCGTACCTGATCATCGGCCTGCTGGTGGCGCAGCCGCGCCTGGCGATGATCGGCATGCCGCTGGCGGTGGTCACGGCCAACGACATCGGCATCTCGGGCGCCTACAGCGCGAACTTCCATACCTTCTTCAACAGCAATATCGCTGGCATCGCTGGCATCGCGTTCGCGCTGGTCTGGACGCTGGTGATGCGGCCGTTCGGCACGGCGGCCGCCACGCGCCGGCTGGTGCGGGCCAGCTGGGGCGATATCGCCGACAACGCGGTGGGCGCGCGCCCCGAGGAACACACCCGGCTGCGCGCGCGCATGCTGGACCGGCTGGCGCAACTGGTGCCCCGGCTGGCGGCCAGCGAGAGCGAAGTATCGCCCGATGGCTTCAGCGAGGTCCGCGTGGAGCTGACCACGCTGGCGCTCCAGCGCGAGATGGCCGCCATGTCCGCGCCCGAGCAGCATGCGGTCAAGCGCGTGCTGCGCAGCGTGGCCGGCTACTACCAGGCGCGGCTGGACGGCAAGCGCGACGCACCGCCGCCGGCGCTGCACACGCGGCTGGCCAACGCGCAGCGCAAGGTGCAGTCGCGCATCGCGCTGGCTGCCCTGGTGGAGATGCAAGTGGCACTGTTCCCGCCGGCCGTGATGCCGGCTCCTGTTACCGGAGGCGCCTGATGCCCGGCGAATTCAGTCTTTATGGCGTGTTCATCCCCAGCCTGCTGGTGTGGATGCTGGCCGCCTTTGCGATCACGAGTGGCGCGCGCGCAGTGCTGACGCGCCTGGGGTTCTACAAGCTCGTGTGGCACCGTTCTCTGTTCAATCTGGCGCTGTACGCGATCGTCCTGGGTGGGGTGGTTGCCGTGGTGCCGTGGTTCCAATCATGAAATTCAAACTCTCTTCGCTCGGGCCAGTCGTGCTGACGCTGGCCGTCACCGCCGTGGGCGCGGTTGTCGTCAAGCATCTGTGGGATTACTACACCGTGGCGCCGTGGACGCGCGACGGGCATATCCGCGCCGAGGTGGTGCAGGTGGCCCCCGACGTCTCGGGTCTGGTCACGCGCATTGCCGTCAAGGACAACCAGCGCGTGAAGGCTGGCGACCTGCTGTTCGAGATCGACCATGAACGCTACGCGCTGGCGCTGCGCCAGGCCCAGGCCACGGCTGCCGCGATGCGTGCCAGCCTGGCCCAGTACCGCCGCGAGGCGAACCGCAGCCAGAAGCTGGCCGAGGTGGTGTCGCGTGAAGTGGTGGAGGAAGGGCTCGCCAAGGTGCAGCAGGGCGAGGCTACGCTGGCGCAGGCCGAAGCCGCCGTGGACGTGGCCAAGCTGAACCTGGACCGCACGCGCGTGGTGAGCCCCGTGGAGGGCTACGTCAACGACCGCCTGCCGCGCCTGGGTGACTACGTGAGCACCGGCAAGCCCGTGCTGTCGATGGTCGATGCCCGGTCGTTCCATGTGGAAGGCTACTTCGAGGAAACCAAGCTGCACGGCATCCATATCGGCAGCCCGGTGGACATCCGCATCATGGGCGAGAAGGGCGTGCTGCATGGCCATGTGCAGAGCATCGCCGCCGGCATCGAGGACCGTGACCGCACCAGCAGCAACAGCCTGCTGCCCAACATCAATCCCACGTTCAACTGGGTGCGGCTGGCGCAGCGCGTGCCGGTACGGATCCAGTTCGACCAGATGCCCGCCGATGTGCGGCTGGTGGCCGGCCGTACCGCCACGGTCTCGGTGACCGGAGGAGGTGCGCAGTGAACAGCGCAGTGAGTTGCTTTACCCGCGCCACGCTGGCGGCGATGTTGCCGCTCGCGCTGGCAGCCTGCATGACCGTCGGCCCCGACCACAAGGTGCCCGGGGATGCCGTGGTCAACGCCACCACCGCCAACGGCCCGTTCCAGGGTGCCGACAACCCGGCGGTGTCGATCGGCGAGGTGCCCAACGACTGGTGGCGGCTCTATGACGACCCGAAGATCGAGGGGCTGGTGAAGCAGGCGCTCGTCGCCAACACCGACCTGCGCGTGGCCGCCGCCAACCTGAAGCGCGCCATCGCCGTCTATCACGAGGTCGAAGCGGAAAACTTCCCCGAAGCCAAGTTCCGCGCCAGCGCGGAGCGCGGCCAGATTGCCGGCGAACCGCTGCTGAAGGAAGAAAAGATCCCGGTGATGAACTTCGGCGACATCGGCTTCGACGTGTCGTACCTGATCGACTTCTGGGGCAAGCTCACCCGCGCCGACGAAGCCGCGCTGGCCGGCGCGCAGGCCAGCCAGGCCGCGCTGGACCAGGCCCGCGTGGGCGTGGTTGCGGAAACCGTGCGTGCCTATATGCAGGGCTGCACCGCCACGCATGAACTGCACGTGGCCCAGCATCAGCTCGACCTCCAGGTGCGCGGCGCGCAGCTCGCCCAGAAGATGGTCGATGCGGGACGCGGCATGCCCACGGACGTGCTGCGCGCGCAGGCGCAGGCCGATTCGCTGCGCGCCGTGCTGCCCAGGTACCGTGCCGAGCAGGAAGGCGCCGCCTATCGGCTGGCCGTGATGCTGGGCAAGCCGCCCACCGCGCTGGATATGTCGAGCGTGGCGTGCGAGCACGTGCCCACGCTGCGCCAGGCCCTGCCGGTGGGCGATGGCGCGGCGCTGCTCAAGCGCCGTCCAGACGTTCGGCAGGCCGAGCGTGAACTGGCTTCGGCGACGGCCAAGATCGGCGTGGCAACGGCGGACCTCTATCCGCAGATCCGCATCGGCGCCTCGGCGGGCTTCACCGGTATTCTGGATCACCTGGGCCAGGCGCCGACCGCGCACTGGGGCTGGGGCCCGGCGATCTCCTGGACGATTCCGACCAGCGGCACGCGCGCCCGCATCCACAACATGGAAGCCGGTGCCGAGGGCGCGCTGGCCCACTTCGACGGCGTGGTGCTGCGCGCGCTGCGCGAGACGCAAAGCGCGCTCTCCAGCTACACGCACGAACTCGAGCGCAACCAGTCGCTGCGCGACGCACGCGACAAGGCCGACGAGGCCGCCCGGCACAACCGGCTGCTGTATCAGGCAGGGCGCTCGCCGTACCTCCAGAGCCTGGACGCGGACCGCACGCTGGCTAACAACGACGCTGCGCTGGCCGCCTCGGACGCGCAGATCGCCATGGACCAGATCAACCTGTTCGTGGCGCTGGGTGGGGGCTGGCAGGACGCGCCGGCCGTGGCGAGCCACCCGGTCGGCAAGGAACATTGAGGTAAAGTTTCGTCCCGGCCGCGTCCACCCGACGCGGCCCCGCCGCCGCCGATCCGCGCGCGCGGCCTTCGATCCTGAGGAAAAAGACGTATGAAGACGCTTTCGTTCGCAAAGACCCTGTCCGCCGCCGTGGTGGTGGCGACATTTGGCGTGATGGCCGCCGGCAACGCCGGGGCCCAGGAACAGACCGTGCGCGTGGGCACCGTGAGCGGCCCGGATGCCGAGGTCTGGCAAGTGGTGCAGAAGGTGGCCAAGCGCAACGGCCTGAACGTGAAGGTGGTGGAGTTCAACGACTACGTGCAGCCGAACGCCGCGCTGGACGCCGGCGACCTGGAGGCCAACAGCTTCCAGCACCAGCCGTACCTGGACAGCCAGGTCAAGCAGCGCGGCTACAAGATGGTCAGCGTGGGCTACACCTATATCTCGCCGCTGGGCATGTATGCGCAGAAACTGAAGTCGCCGAAGGACCTGCCGCAGGGCGCGAAGGTGGCCGTGCCGAACGACCCGTCGAACGAGAACCGTGCGCTGCTGCTGCTGGCCGCGCAGGGCGTGATCAAGCTGAAGCCGGGCGTGGGCACCAACGGCGTGAACGCCACGCCGCTGGACGTGGCCGAGAACCCGAAGAAGCTGAAAATCGTGGAACTGGACGCCGCCCAGCTGGCGCGCGCCCTGCCTGACGTGAGTGCGGCGGTGATCAACACCAACTACGCGCTTGCCGCCGGCCTCCAGCCGACCAAGGACGCCATCGCCATGGAAGACATCCGCAGCCCGTACGCGAACATCATCGTGGTGCGCACGCAGGACAAGGACAAGCCGTGGGTCAAGAAGCTCGTGGCGGCGTACCAGTCGGAAGACGTGCGCCAGTTCATGAAGGAAAAGTACAAGGGCGCGATGGTGCCGTCGTTCTGATCGGCACTTCATCTATCCATACTCGAATTCCTTCGTTCGCCCATGGCGGCGGCGGCGCTAAGGTAGGGGTCGATCCCAACGGAGGTACACCAGTGGTCACACCCCTCAAAGTCGTCGCCGTCAATGGCAGTGTCCATCAGCCCTCGCGCACGCGGGTGCTGGTGGAGGCACTGCTCGGGGCGCTGGAAGAACGGCTCGTGCTCGACACCCGCGTCGTCGACCTGAGCGAGATTGCCCGCCCGCTGGGCGGCGCGCTGTCGCGCGAGGAACTGCCTGCGGAGATCGAGGCGCAACTGGCGCACATCGAATCGGCAGACCTGCTGATCGCCGCCGCGCCGGTCTACCGTGGCTCGTTCCCGGGCCACTTCAAGCATCTGTTCGATCTGGTCGGGATGAACGCGCTGGTCGATACGCCGGTGCTGCTGGCCGCCACCGGCGGCAGTGACCGGCACGCGCTGGTGCTGGAGCACCAGCTGCGCCCGCTGTTCGGCTTCCTCCAGGCGCTGACGCTGCCGATTGGCGTGTACGCGTCCACGGCGGATTTCGATGGCTATCAGGTGGGCAATGGCCCGTTGCAGGAGCGCATTCGTCTCGCGGCGGATCGTGCGGCGCCGCTGTTCGCCAGCCACGCACGCCAGTTGCTGCGCGTGGCCTGACCTGGCCGGACCCGGGGCTCAGATTCCCAGGATCTTCTTCGCCTCGCCGAGCGATTTCATCGAGGCGTCGTGATCGCCGGCCTTGTGCTGCGCTTCGCCGTCGGCACGCAGCTTCTGGACCTTGGTCATGTCGGCCTGCGACAGCGCCGGCTTGGTCGCCAGCTTCGCGTCGATGGCCTTCATCTCGTTGGGGCAGTTATGCGCCAGCGCGGCACCGCTCGCGAAGAGCAGGCCCAGCGCCATAGCGATGTGACGTGAGGTGCCCATGACTGACTCCTTGGTACGGGGATGGGGAGCCTTCAGGATAGTGCACCGAGGTCAGTCCGCTGGGATCAATCCGCTGGGAGTCAGTCCACAATCGCCGGCGGCAGCCGGCTACCCACCCAGTCGCGCGCCTGCTCATAGGCGGCGGCGAGTTGCAGCACGCCCACGTCGTCGCGCGGGCGGCCGATCAGCTGCATCCCCATCGGCAATCCTTCCGCACTGAATCCCACCGGCACGCTGATGACGGGCGAGCCGGACAGCGTCCACGCCACCACCACCTCCATCCAGCGGTGATAGGTATCCATCTGCCGGCCGGCGATCGATTTCGGCCACGGCTGCTTCACATCGAACGGGAACACCTGCGCCGAGGGCACCGCCACGTAGTCGAACGTGGCGAAGGTGCGTTGCAGCGCGTTGTACCACGCCGAACGTTCGGTGCTGGCGGTGTAGAGGTCGCTGGCGGTCAGGTTCAGCGCGCCTTCGATCTCCCAGATGGCCTCGGGCTTCAGTTGTGCACGCGTGGCCGGGTTGCGGTAGAGCGCCATGCGCGCGTTGCCGACGAGGAAATGCCGATGGGTCAGCCAGACCTGCCAGATCTTGTCGGGCGGGTAGGGCGCGCCGATGGTCTCCACGCTGACGCCGAAGTCCGGGAAGAAGCGCAGCGCCTGCTCGCACAGCGGCAGGATGCCGTCTTCCATCGGCAGGTAGCCGCCCCAGTCGCCCAGCCATGCTACGCGCTTGCCGGTGAGGTCGGCGCGCAGCACGTCCGCCACGTTTGCCGGCGTGAGCGAGGCCAGCACCGGGTCGGCCGGCAGCGCCTGCGGGGTGCGTGCGTCGGGGCCGGCCTGCGTGGCCAGCAGCAGGGCGAGGTCCGCCACCGTGCGTGCCATCGGCCCTTCGCAGCCAAGCTGCGGCAGGAACAGCTCCGGCGTGGGGCCGTAGGGCACGCGGCCTGCCGAGGGCCGGAAGCCGAATACGTTGCAGTAGCCGGCCGGGTTGCGCAGGGAGCCGCCAAAGTCGCTGCCGTCCGCCACGGGCAGCATGCGCAGCGCCAGTGCCGCCGCGGCGCCGCCACTGCTGCCGCCCGCCGTGCGCGTGGCATCGTAGGGATTCAGCGTGGCGCCGTAGACCGGGTTGAACGTCTGCGAGCCCAGCCCGAACTCGGGCGTATTGGTCTTGCCGATCAGGATTGCCCCGGCGCGCCGCGCGCGCTCGACCACGACGCCATCGCTGGCCGGCACGTTGTCCTTGTAGATCGGCGAGCCGAAGGTGGTGCGGATGCCGCGCGTCATCGCCAGGTCCTTGGGCGCCTGCGGCATGCCGTGCATCCAGCCTGCGGAGCGGCCTGCCGCCAGCGCTTCGTCGGCGGCGGCGGCCTCGGCCATCAGGGCCGCTTCGTCGCGCAGTGCCACGATGGCGTTGCTGCCCGGATTGACCCGCGCGATATGGGCCAGGTAGGCCGCCATGACCTGCCGGCAAGATACTTCGCCACCGTGGGTGGCCTGCGACAGCGCACGCGCTGACAGCATGACGATGGGATCGGCGGCGTAAGGCATGGCGTGCTCGGCGTCAGAGTCAGAGTTGGGCGGCGTGGTGCCGGATATGGTCGGCAATGAACGTCTGGATAAAGTAGTAGCCGTGGTCATAGCCGGCATGGCGGCGCAGCGTCAGCGGCTGGCCGGCC
This sequence comes from Cupriavidus sp. 2KB_3, assembly GCF_052115685.1. Lineage (NCBI taxonomy): Bacteria > Pseudomonadati > Pseudomonadota > Betaproteobacteria > Burkholderiales > Burkholderiaceae > Cupriavidus > Cupriavidus sp. 2KB_3. The sequence continues at coordinate 162,450 of NZ_JBFRHD010000015.1, read as the reverse complement.
ACCTTGCAGGCCGCCTCGAACGCTTCCGGATGCAACTGCTCATCAAGGAAGCGGTCGGCCAGCCCCTGGTCGATCAGGATGCCGGCCGGGAAGGGCGGTGCATCCTGCCCGGTCATCAGCTCGCTGGCGTCGTGCTCGGCCCAGCGCACCGGATCGTTGCCGAGGTAGCCACTGAACGCCTTGACGCCCCATGGGCACTTCATCGGCGCGGCAATCGGCGCGAAGGCGGACACCGAGCGGAAACGGTGCGGATAGCGTTGTGCCAGCACCAGCGCCCCGTGGCCGCCCATCGAATGGCCGAAGATGCCCACGCGCGCCGCATCGCCGGGCAGCTCCGTGGTGGCGATGGCGAACAGCTCGCTCGCCACGTAGCTCTCCATATGCCAGTGCATGTGCCACGGCGCCTCGGTGGCATCCACGTAGAAGCCGGCCCCCACGCCGAAGTCCCAGCTGTCGGCCTCGCCCGGCGCGTTGGCCCCGCGCGGGCTGGTATCGGGCGAGATCAGCATCATGCCGTGCTCGGCGGCGTGGCGCTGGGCGTCGGCCTTGATCGGGAAGGTTTCCTCGGTGCAGGTCAGCCCGGCCAGGTAGAACAGCGCCGGCACTCGGGTCGTGCCCGTGCCCAGCGCTTCCTTCGGCAGGAACACCGAGAACCGCATCGGCAGCCCGATGGCCGCCGAGTGGTGCCGGTAGAAGCGCTGCACGCCGCCGTGGCAGCCGTGCTCGGCGAGCAGTTCCAGATCGGTCTGCATCAGTACAGCACCACCGAGCGGATCGATTCGCCGCGCTTCATCAGGTCGAAGCCCTCATTGATGCGGTCCAGCGGCAGCGTGTGGGTGATCAGGTCGTCGATGTTGAGCTTGCCGTCCATGTACCAGTCGACAATCTTCGGCACGTCCGTGCGGCCGCGTGCGCCGCCGAACGCCGAACCCTTCCACTCGCGGCCCGTCACCAGCTGGAACGGGCGCGTCGAGATCTCCGCGCCGGCTTCCGCCACGCCGATGATGATCGACTTGCCCCAGCCCTTGTGGCAGCACTCCAGCGCCTGGCGCATGACCTGCGTGTTGCCGATGCACTCGAACGAGTAGTCGGCGCCGCCGTCGGTCAGCTGGACGATGTGGTCCACCACGTTCGGCACGTCCTTGGGGTTGACGAAGTGGGTCATGCCGAACTTGCGCGCCATCGCCTCGCGGCCCGGGTTCAGGTCCACGCCGATGATCTTGTCCGCGCCAACCATCTTGGCCGCCTGGATCACGTTCAGGCCGATGCCGCCGAGGCCGAACACCACCACGTTGGCGCCGGCTTCCACCTTGGCCGTGAACAGCACGGCGCCCACGCCGGTAGTCACACCGCAGCCGATGTAGCAGACCTTGTCGAACGGTGCGTCCGGGCGGATCTTGGCCAGCGCGATCTCTGGCACCACGATGTGGTTGGCGAAGGTGGAGGTGCCCATGTAGTGGAAGATCGGCTTGCCGTCGATCGAGAAACGCGAGGTGCCGTCCGGCATCAGCCCCTTGCCCTGCGTGGCGCGGATGGCCTGGCACAGGTTGGTCTTGCGCGACAGGCAGAACTTGCACTGGCGGCATTCCGGCGTGTACAGGGGGATCACGTGGTCGCCCGGCTTCAGCGAGGTCACGCCGGGGCCCACGTCGGTGACGATGCCGGCGCCCTCATGGCCCAGGATGGCCGGGAAGATGCCTTCCGGATCGGCGCCCGAGAGTGTGTAGTAGTCGGTATGGCAGATGCCGGTGGCCTTGACTTCCACGAGCACCTCGCCGGCGCGCGGGCCGTCCAGGTCGACGTCTTCGATGGTCAGCGGGGCGCCGGCTTTCCAGGCGATGGCGGCTTTGGTCTTCATGGGGGGCTCCTAGGCAAGCGTGTGGGGCAGCGCGCGTGGCGCGCGAACAGGTCACGACTATACGGCCATCGGCGGCGCGCGGCCAGACGGATGCTCGATTATCGGCCGCCCGGCGCGCCGCGCGCGAGCACGGTGGGCGCGTCCCCGGCGGGTGTCAGCTGGCCTTCATGCCGCCGGCCCAGCCACCAGCCCAGCCAGGCCCACGCGATGGCCAGCACCGCGCCGGCCAGCGCCACGGAGGCGGGGTGGCCGGAGATGGCGTCGATGGCGGTGCGCACCCAGGCGCTCACCGCGTCGCCGGCGCGATAGACCGCCGTGTCGATAACGTTCTTGGCCTTGTACTTGGTTTCCGGGTCCACCACGGTGAACAGCATCTCGCGCCCGGGGCGCAGCAGCGCGTACTCGCCCACGCGCCGCACGATCATCACACCAGCCAGCACCGCGAAGGTCGGCCAGACCGCCAGCGCCAGGAAGCCGAGGGTCACCAGCACGGGCACGCCGGTCAGCAGCGCCGTCACGCCGTAGCGCCGCGCCACGCGGCCCGAGAAGAACAGCTGGATGACGATGGTCAGCGCCTGCACCGTGGCATCGAGCGCGCTGAAGACCTGCGTCTGCTGGGCGCGCGACGGATACGCGGCCGCCACGAGTTTGGCCTGCTCGAAGTACAGGAAGGTGCTCGCCGTGGCGAGCAGGATCACGAACACGCTGATGCCGAGCAGGTAGCGCGAGCGCGCCACGAGCACCAGCCCCGCCCAGAGCCCCCCGCCGACCGGCTCGGCCGGGTCTTGCCCAGCACCGGCACCGCCTATGCCCGCCATGCCAGCCCCCGCGCGGCGCCGCCAGCCGAACAGAAAGCCCGCGCCCGGCAGTGTGGCGGCCAGCAGCGCCGCCGACAGCACCATCAGCCCGGTCAACCCGATGCTTCCCACCAGCCAGCCGCCCAGCAGCGGACCGGCCAGCCCGCCGGCGCTGGCACCCGCCGCCAGCAGCGCGAACAGCCGCTTGGCCTGGTCGGGACGGAACACATCGGCCATCAGGCTCCACGCCACCGATACCACGAACAGGTTGAAGACCGAGAGCCAGACATAGAACACGCGTGCCAGCCACACGTTGTCCGGCATCGCCCGCGTGGCGAAGGCAAAGCCGAGCAGGTTGGCGATGAAGAACGCGTAGACCCACGGCACGAAGCGCCGCCGGGGCAACCATTTGCAGCAGGCGCCGTAGAACGGAATGGCCACCAGCATCACCACGAAGGTGGCGGTGAACAGCCATTGCAGGTTCTGCACGCCGCCGGCGATGCCCATGGTCTCGCGCACGGGCCGCAGCATGAAATAGCTGGCGAACAGGCAGAAGAAGAACAGGAAGCCCGCCACCACGGCGGGGGTCTCGCCGGGGCGCATGCCGAAGCCGCGTTGCAGCGGGCGGGCGGTGTCGGCTTGGGCGGGAGAATAGGGCGAGGGCGGGGGCGTAGCCATGGCCGGCGCTCAGGCCAGCGCGGCGGCAATGCGGGCCCGCTCGCGCGTATCGGGCATGCGGCCGAACGCTGCGCTGAGGTTATCGGCCATATTGCGCGGCTTGGACGTGGCCGGGATAGCCGCCGTCACGGCCGGGTGGCTGACCACGAACTTCAGGAACAGCTGGCCCCAGGTGGTGCAGTCCACCTCGCCGGCCCAGTCGGGCACGGGCTTGCCCTTTACCGCGCTGAACAGCCGCCCGTCCTGGAACGGCCGGTTGATCAGCACGGCCACGCCGCGTTCCTCGCACAGCGGCAGCAGCGTCTTTTCGGCATTGCGCTCGCCCACCGAGTAATTGATCTGGAGGAAATCCATCTTTTCGTGCCGAAGGATCTGCGCCAGAGTGTCGTGCGAGTCTTCCCGATAGTGGGTGATGCCGATGTTGCGCGTCTTGCCGGCTTCCTTCTGCTGGCGCAGCCAGCGCAGGTTGTTCTGCCAGTCGATCAGGTTATGCACCTGCAGCAAATCCACGCTGTCCACGTGGAGATCGGACAGCGAGCGGGCGAACTGCGCCGGCACCTGCGCCACGCTGGTGGAAATCTTGGTCGCCAGGAACACCCGCTGGCGGGCCTTGGCAGCCTGCAGGAGGTCGCCGGTGACGGCTTCCGCGCTGCCGTAGCTGGGCGCGGTGTCCACCACGGCGCCGGGAATGCGCTGCAGCAACAGCGCCATGACCTCGGTGAGCGGGGCGCGTTCGTCGGGGCCGGTGCCCACGTTGAAGGTGTCCGCCGTGCCCATGCCGATGACCGGCAGCTGCACGTTGGTGCCCGGGATCTTGCGCCGCATCGGCGCCTCCACGGTGGCGGCATGAGCGGCGGCATGCGCGGCGGCATGCGCGGCGGCCAGGGCAGGGGTGGCCGCCGGCAGGGCGGCCAGCGCGGCGGAAAGTCCCAGGAAGGTGCGGCGGTCGATCGGCATGGCAATGTCCCTCGCGGTTGGGTTTCAGGACGTTAGCGCGTGGCCGGGGCGATGTAAACCAGACAACGCGCCAGACAACGCGCCAGACAAGGTGGCGAAACCCGGCACGCGCGGGTGGGGCCCGATTGCAAAAAAGCGGCGCGCACTGAACAATCCGGCGGCAACCCTGAAAACGGAGGACAACCCCGGTGATCGCGAGTTTCCTTGGCGTGCTGTTCGACGGCCTGGCGTACGGCAGCCTGCTGTTCCTGATCAGCATTGGCCTGTCCGTGACCATGGGGCTGATGAACTTCGTCAACCTGGCCCATGGCGCCTTTGCCATGCTCGGCGGCTATGTGGCCGTGGTGCTGATGAACCGCGCCGGCGTGCCGTTCCTGGCGGCGCTGCCGCTGGCCTTCCTGGGGGCGGCGGCGGTGGGCTGGGTGCTGGAGCGCACGCTCTATCGGCGTCTGTACCGGGCCAGCCACCTCGACCAGGTGCTGTTCTCCATCGGCCTGACCTTCATGGCGATGGCCGGCGCCACGTGGCTGTTCGGCCCCGGCCAGCAGCCGGTGGCGCTGCCCGAGTTCCTGATCGGGCAGGTGCAGGTGGCGGGAATCGACCTCGGCGCCTACCGGTTGTTCCTGATCGGCGTGGTGGTGGTCATCACGCTGGCGCTGGGCTGGCTGGTGGCGCGCACGCGCTTTGGGGCGCAGGTGCGGGCGGCGGTGGATCACCAGCAGGCCGCGCGCGGCCTCGGCATCAACGTGGAGCGGGTGTTCAGCCTCACGTTCGCGCTCGGCTCGGGGCTGGCGGGTCTTGGTGGCGGGCTGGGCATCGACGTGCTGGGGCTCGATCCGGCCCTCCCGCTCAAGTACATGGTGTATTTCCTGCTGGTGGTGGCCGTGGGCGGCGCCGGCTCCATCCGCGGCTCGCTGCTCGCGGCGATCGTGCTCGGCGTGGCGGACGTGGCCGGCAAGTACTACGTGCCGGCGGTGGGCGCGTTCGTGATCTACGCGATGATGGTGGTGCTGCTGGTGGCCTTTCCGGCCGGGCTGTTCGGGAGGCGCGCATGAAATCCGTGCTGCGTACCGATCACGCCGCCCAGCCGGCGGCCGCCCTGCGCCACCGCCTGCCCGATGGCCGCTGGCATCCGGCCGAAATCGTCTTCTGGCTCGCGCCGGTGGCGGTGTTCTTCCTGCTGCCCGACTACCTGATCCTCGGCAGCCAGATCCTGATTACCGGCCTGTTTGCGCTGTCGCTGGACCTGATCCTCGGCTACGCCGGCATCGTCTCGCTGGGCCACGCGGCCTTCTTCGGGCTGGGCGCCTATACGGCGGGCCTGCTCGGCGCGCATGGCTGGGGCGAGCCGATTTCCGGCCTGCTGGCCGCCGGCGCCGTGGCCGCGCTGGCGGGCTGGCTGTGCAGCTTCCTGGTGGTGCGCGGCGGTGACCTGACCCGGCTGATGGTCACGCTCGGCATCGGCCTGATGCTGTTCGAGGCCGCCAACAAGGCGGCCTTCCTGACTGGCGGGGTCGATGGGCTGTCCGGCGTGACCATGGGCAAGGTGCTCGGGCTGTTCGAATTCGACCTGTTCGGCAAGACTGCCTATATATATAGCCTCGTGGTGACCTTCCTGCTGTTCGTGGCGGTGCGCCGCATCGTGGCATCGCCGTTCGGGCTGTCGCTGCGCGGGGTGCGCGAGGGCGTGCGGCGCATGCCGGCGCTGGGCGCCAACGTGCCGCGCCGGCTCGGGGCGGTGTTCACGGTGTCGGCGGCGGTGGCTGGGGTGGCCGGCGGCCTGCTGGCCCAGACCACGCAGTTCGTCGGGCTCGACGTGCTGGGCTTCCCGCGTTCGGCCGAGCTGCTGGTCATGCTGGTGCTCGGCGGCACCGGCCGGCTCTACGGCGCGCTGGTCGGCGCGGCGCTGTTCATGATCGCGCAGGACGTGCTGGCCGGCATCAATCCGGTCTACTGGCAGTTCTGGATCGGCCTGCTACTGGTGCTGATGGTGCTGTTCGCCAAGGGCGGCGTGATGGGCGCGGCCAGCGCCATCGCGGGCCGGCTGCGGCGGGGCCGGGGGGCGGCACCGTGACGGCCATGCTCCGTACGGCAGGGCTCGGCAAGTCCTGGGGCGCCTTCGCCGCCAATAGCGACATCTCGCTCAGTTTCGCGCCGGGCGCACGCCACGCGCTGATCGGCCCGAACGGTGCCGGCAAGACCACCTTCATCAACCTCCTGACCGGCGCGCTGCCGCCCTCGGCGGGGCGGATCTGGCTGGGCGACCAGGACATCACCGCGCTGCCCCAGCACGCCCGCGTGCGGCTGGGCATGACGCGCACGTTCCAGATCAACACGCTGTTCCCGGGGCTGACGGTGCTCGAATCGGTGGTGCTGGCGGTGGCGGAGCGCACCGGGGCGGCACGCATCTGGGCACGCACGGTGGCCTCCCAGACGGCACTCGTCGACGAAGCCATGGCGGTGCTGGCCACGCTGCGGCTGGACGCCGATGCCGGCGTGGAGACCCGCCAACTGCCCTACGGCAAGCAGCGGCTGCTGGAGATGGCGCTGGCGCTGGCCACGCGGCCGTCGATCCTGCTGCTGGACGAACCCGCCGCCGGCATTCCCTCGGGCGAGAGCTTGGAGCTGTTCGCGGTCATCGCCGGCCTGCCGCGCGACATCACCATCGTCTTTATCGAGCACGACATGGACCTGGTGTTCCGCTTCGCCGAGCGCATCACGGTGCTGGTGGCGGGCCGCGTGCTGACCGAGGGCACGCCGGCTGAAATCGCCGCCGACCCGCGTGTGCGCGAGGTGTACCTGGGGGAGGCTGCCCATGACTGACTTGCTGCGGATGGAGGGCGTCAGCGCGGGCTACGGCGATGCGCTGGTGCTGGACGGCATCGACCTGACGCTCGCCGCCGGCGACAGCCTGGCGCTGCTGGGCCGCAACGGCGTGGGCAAGACCACGCTGCTGGCCACGCTGATGGGCTTCACGCGGCTGCGCGGCGGGCGGCTGCACTGGCAGGGGCGTGACCTCGCCCGCATGGCGCCACACCGGCGTGCGCAGGGCGGTATCGGCTGGGTGCCGCAGGAGCGCTGGGTGTTTCCGTCGCTGACCGTGGCCGAACACCTGAGCGCCGTGGCGCGCCCCGGGCCGTGGGACATCCCCCGCGTTTTTCAGGTTTTTCCGAGGCTTGAGGAGCGCCGGAAGAACCTCGGCAACCAGTTATCGGGCGGGGAACAGCAGATGCTGGCGATTGCGCGCGCGCTGATGGTCAATCCGTCGCTGCTGCTGCTGGATGAGCCCATGGAAGGGCTGGCGCCGATCATCGTGCAGGAACTGCGGCGGGTGATTGCCGGGCTGATCGCGGACAGCGGCATGGCGGTGATCGTGGTGGAACAGCACGCCCGGCTGGCGCTGGCGATGACGCAGCGCGCGATGGTGCTCGACCGGGGGCGCGTGGTGCATGCCGGCGAGAGCGCCGCGCTGCTGGCGGACCGGGCGCTGCTGGACCGGCTGGTCAGCGTGGCGGCATAGGTGGCGGCATCGGTGGCGGCATAGGACTCGTCCGATCGCTTTTCAGAAACGTCTCATATCGCTGGGCCAGCTTCATTCCCAGAATGCATGGATCGGAATCATCCGCTCAGCCAGAAGGAGATCGCCATGCACAAACCAAGACCCGCCGCCCGCACGTCCATTACACCCGGCATGCTGGGGACACCGGGGTTCCCCGGGCCGATGGCGCCGTCGGCCCCCGCGCTGCGTCAGCTGGAGCGTATACAGGAAGCATTGGGGGTGATGTCGGCGGCGCTGGATAACGCGGCCTCGCCGGACTTCGGCAACGCCGGCGCCGCGCTGATCATGCGACTGATCCGGCGCGAGGCGGCGTCAGCCATCTCGGTGCTGTCGCCGCCGAAGGCACGCTCCGGTCACGGCTTCAAGCCGCTGTAGAACGCCGCGAGGTTGTCGATGTCCTTGTCGGTCAGCGGCTTGGCCATCAGGTTCATCATCTCGTCCTTGCGCGCGCCGGTCTTGTAGTCCTTGAGCGCCTTCACCAGGTAGGTCTCGTTCTGGCCGGCCAGGTGCGGCGCCTCGGGCAGCTTCGACTTGCCGTCCAGGCCATGGCAGGCCTGGCACTGCATGGCCTTGGCCTTGCCGGCCTGGGCGTCGGCGGCCAGGGTCGGCGCCCCGGCCATGGCCACAACCATGACCATTGCCAACAAGGCGGCGATTGTCAGGGAACCCTGTCGCGTCACTTGGCCCCCGCGTAGGAGATGCGGTAGATCGCCCCGGCGTAGTCGTCGGACACCAGCAGCGAGCCGTCCTGCAACTGCTGCACGTCCACCGGGCGGCCCATGTACTCGCCGTTGGCCGTCAGCCAGCCTTCGGCGAAGACCTCCGTGGCGCCTACCGAGCCGTCGGCGTTGACCGGCGTGTACACCACCCGGGCGCCAATCGGCTTGGTGCGATTCCAGGAGCCATGCTCGGCCGCAAACACGCCGTTCTGGTACTTGGCCGGGAACATCTTGCCGGTATAGAACGACATGCCGAGGTCGGCCGCGTGGGGGGCGTATTCCACTACCGGGAAGACGGCGTCTGCCGGCGGCTTGGCGTCCTTGTACTCGACCGTGCGGACCTTGCCGCCGCCGTACCACGGGAAGCCGAAGTTCTGGCCCGCCTTGGTGGCCCGGTTCAGCTCGCCAGGGGGCTGGTCGTCGCCCATGCCGTCCACCTGGTTATCGGTGAACCAGAGCATCTTGTCGACCGGGCTGAAGTCCAGGCCCACGGAGTTACGCACACCATGGGCATAGACCTCGCGGTTCTTGCCGTCCTGGTCGATCCGGATGATGCCGCCGACGCCATTCTTGTCGAGGGTGGCCAGCTTGTCCTTGGGCGGCACGTTCCACGGCTGGCCGAGGGCGACGTAGAGCTTTTTGTCCGGGCCAACGCGGCAGGCACGCGCGCCGTGGTTGAAGCTCTCGAACTCGGTCGGGATCAGCTTGCCCTGCGGCACGACCACGCCCACAGCCACGTCCGGGCCGCCCTCGCCGAAGAACTGGGCGGCCGGGAACGCCAGCACGCGGTTCTGCTCGGCCACGTAGAGGATGCCGTCGGGGGAGAAACAGACGCCGTTGGGCACCTTGAAGGCAACGGAACTGGCGAACTGCACCACGTCGTCCGCTACACGGCGCTTGTTGCGGTCCGTCACCTGCCAGACCTTGGACTTGCGCGTGCCGACGAAGACCACCCCCGTGGAGGGCTCCACCGCCATGTGGCGGGCCTCGGGCACCACCGCGTACAGCTCGATCTTGAAGCCCTGTGGCAGCTTGATGCTCTTGAGGTTCTCGCGGATGGCGTCGGCGCGCGCGCCGGTCTGCGGCACGGTTTCCGGCGTGGCGGTGCCGGTCGGCTTGAAGCTCTGGAGCTTCTGGAGGTTGTCTGGGGCGGCCATGGCGGGTGCCATGGCCAGGAACATCGCGGCGGCGGCCGCGGCGGCGGGGGTGAATATCGCAGTCCTGATCATTTTGTCGTCTCCGGAGTTCTTCTTGTGTGCATCAAACAGCTTAGGTCAAGAATCGGAACTCGCGTCATGCACATTCTTGACGACGCAATAAAAGAAATTCAGGACGGCCGTCGCCGGGGCAGGCTTATTTGCCGGAGTCCTTCACCCCGTCGAATTTGTCGAACTCGACGTTGTAGAGCTCCCCATTCACCTTTTCCACCTTGCGGATGTAGACGGTCTGCACCACGTCCCGGGTGGCCGGGTCGATGGTGATGGGGCCGCGCGGGCTCTGGATCTTCATGCCCTTGAGCGCCGCCAGGAACTTGTCGCCGTCCGTGGCGCCTCCGGTCTTCTTCAGGGCCTCGTAGATGGCGGCCATGCCGTCAAAGGCGGCCACGGCCATGAAGTTGGGCCGACCGGCGCCCGGGTTGGCCTCGGCAAACGCCTTCAGGAACGCCTTGTTTTCTTTCGAATCATGGGCGGCGGAGTAGTGGAACGAAGTGATCACGCCCAGCGTGGCGTCGCCCATGGCCGGCAGCACGTGGTCGTCGGTCAGGTCGCCGGTGGCAATCACGCGGATGCCGGCGGCGGCCAGGCCGCGTTCCCGGAAGCCCTTCATGAACGCCACGCCCTGTTCGCCGGCGGGCAGGAACAGGAATACGGCCTCGGGCCTGGCGTCCTTGATGCGCTGGATGAACGGCGCGAACTCGGGGTTGCGCAGCGGCACCCGGATCGACTCGATAATCTGCCCGCCGCCGCCCAGGAAGTTGGTCTTGAACGCGGTTTCGGCGTCGATGCCGGGCGCGTAGTCCGCCACCAGCGTGACCACCTTGCGGATGTTGTTGCGCACCGCCCAGGTCGCCATCGGCGCCGAGATCTGCGGCAGCGTCATCGAGACCCGCGCGATGTAGTTCGACTTGGTGGTAATGATGGAGGAGGCCGCGTTGAAGATCACCATCGGCTTCCTGGCCTGCTCGGCGATGGGGGCCACCGCCAGCGCCTCGGGCGTGAGGCCAAAGCCGGCCAGGATGTCCACCTTGTCGCGCACCACCAGTTCCTGGGCCAGGCGCTTGGCCACGTCCGGCACCGGGCCGGTGGTGTCCTTGAGGATGACTTCGACCTTGCGGCCGCCCACGGTGTCGCCGTGAAGCTTCTGCCAGGCCTTGACGCCGCCTTCCATCTGCTTGCCGTAGTCGGCAAAGCTGCCCGAGAACGGGGCGATCAGCCCGATCTTGACCGGATCGGCGGCAAAGCTGGAAGCGGGGAATGCCAGGACGGCGAGGGCGCCGCACGCCAGGACGGCGCGCCGCAGCGGGGTGAAGGTCATCGAAGTCTCCCGAAAGTGCGGTACTAGGCGACCGCATCGAACGGGAGTGTAGGGGGGGAGGGCGGCTGTGCGCAATCCCGTGTTTTGCTCCCCCTCCCGCAGGCGTGAGAGGGGGAAAACCAAGGTTCAGACCACCGTTAGACCACCGTTGCCAGCGCCAGCGTCAGCCCCAGCGCCACCACCGAGATGATGGTTTCGCAGACCGACCAGGTCTTGAACGTCTGCGCCACGGACATGTTGAAGTACTCCTTCACCAGCCAGAAGCCGCCGTCGTTCACGTGCGAGAGGATCAGTGACCCGGCGCCCGTGGAGAGCACCAGCAGTTCCGGGCGGGTGCCCGGCACGCTGGCGGCGATCGGGGCGACGATGCCGGCGGCCGTGGTCATGGCCACCGTGGCCGAGCCCGTGGCGATACGGATCATCACTGCCACCAGCCAGCCCAGCACCAGCACGGACACGTGGGCGCTGGTCGCCACGTCCACGATGGACGTGGAGATGCCCGAGTCGCGCAGGATGCGGCCAAAGCCGCCGCCGGCGCCCACCACCAGCGTGATGATGGCCGTGGGGGCCACGCACTCGTTGGTGAACTTCAGGATCATCTCGCGGCTGAAGCCGCGCGCCTTGCCGAAGGTGTAGAAACTGACCAGCGCGGCGATCAGCAGCGCCATCACCGAGTTGCCGATCAGCTTCAGGAAGTCGTTGGCGAAGGTCTTCGGCGTGGTGAACACGTCGGCCCAGCTACCGATCAGCATCAGCATCACCGGCAGCAGGATGGTGAACACCGTGATGCCGAAGCTCGGCAGGGCGTGCGTGGTCTTGACGCCCTCGTCTTCCTCGGTGAACTGCGCGGCCAGCGGGTTCACATCGGGCAGCTTCACGTAGCGGTCCATCAGCTTGGCGAACAGCGGGCCGGCGATGGCCGCCGTGGGAATGCCCACGATCAGCGCGTACATGATGGTCTTGCCGATGTCGGCGCCATAGGCCGTCACGGCCAGCAGCGCGGCCGGGTGGGGCGGGATCAGGCCGTGCACCACGGACAGGCCGGCCACCATCGGAATGCCGACCAGCACCATCGAGGTACCGGTGCGCTTGGCCACGTTGAAGGCAATCGGCACCAGCAGCACGAAGCCCACCTCGAAGAACACCGGCAGGCCGACGATGAACGCGATGGTCACCATGGCCCAGTGCACGTTCTTCTCGCCGAAGAAGTCGATCAGCGTCAGCGCGATGCGCTCGGCGCCGCCCGACTCGGCCATCATCTTGCCGAGCATGGTGCCCAGCCCGATCACCAGCGCGATGTGGCCCAGCGTGCCGCCCACGCCGGCCTCGAACGACTTGATGATGTCGCCCATCGGCATGCCCACGGCAAAGCCGAGCGCGACGGACACCACCACCAGCGTGATGAACGGGTTGAGCTTGAACCTGGCGATCAGTATGACCAGCGCGATCACGGCGATCAGCGCATAGACCAGGAGTGTGGTTCCTGTTACGGCACCCATATTGTCTCCTTGCGCGGGTGCCGTCCGGAGGACGGTCCGCTTCCGCTATGAAAAGGCCGCTATTCCTGTGGGGCTTAGCGGCCGGGTTGAAAAATCGGTTGGCTCACCGTGCGGGCTTATGCCGCGGGTTTCTTGTAGGCAATGCAGTCCACTTCGACCTTGCAGTCCACCACCATGCTGGACTGCACGCAGGCGCGGGCCGGCGGGTTGGCGCCGAAGTATTCCTTGAAGATCTTGTTGAACGAGGTGAAGTCGCGCGCGTCGTCCAGCCAGACGCCGCAGCGCACCACGTGCTCGGGGCCGTAGCCGGCCTCGGCCAGGATCGCCAGCACGTTCTTGATGGCCTGGTGGCTCTGCGCCACGATGCCGCCGTCGATGACCTCGCCGCCCACCATCGGCACCTGGCCGGATACGTAGAGCCAGCCGTCGGCGGCTACCGCGCGGGCGAACGGCATGTGCGAGCCGCCCTGGCCCGTGCCGCCTTCCACGCCGAAACGCTTGATGTCCATGAAAACTCCTGTTTGCTAATAGTGAAAGGGATCAGGCCGTGGGATCAGGCCGTGGCGCGGCTGCCGCGCGGCAGGAAGCGGCCGGCGCGCACGCCGGTGGCCGCGCGCTGCTGCCAGGACAGCGCGCCGTTGACCCAGACCGCCGCGATGCCCTCGGCGGGCTGCATCGGGTCGGTGAAGCTGGCAGCGTCGCGGATCGTAGCCGCGTCGAACAGCACCAGGTCCGCCCAGTAGCCTTCGCGCACGAAGCCGCGCCCGGTCAGCCCGAAGCGCTCTGCGGAGAGGCCGGTCATCTTGTTGACGGCCACGGTCAGCGGAAACAGCTCGCGGTCGCGCGCGTAGTGGCCCAGCACGCGCGGGAAGGCGCCCCAGAGGCGCGGATGCGGCAGCGGGTCATTGGGCAGGCCGTCGGAGCCGACCACCGTGGCCGGATGGCGCAGGATGCGGTCCACATCGGCATCTTCCATGCAGTGATAGACCGCCCCGGCCGGTTGCAGGCGGCGCGCGGCTTCCAACAGGTCGACGTTCCACTCGGCGGCGATGTCGGCCAGCAGGCGGCCGCCCATGGCCGGGTGCGACTCCGACCACGTGACCTGGATGTCGAAATCGCTGGTCACCTGCTTGAGGTCGAGCGTGGACGAACTGGCCGTGTATGGATAGCAGTCGCAGCCCACCGGCTGCCAGCGCTGGGCGCCTTCCAGCGCCTCCAGCACCTCGCCGCTGCGGCCCCAGTTGGGCACGCCGGCGCATTTCAGGTGCGAGATCACCACCGGCACGCGTGCATGGCGGCCGATGCGGAAGGCTTCGTCCATGGCGTCCAGGATCTCGGCGAACTCGCTGCGCAGGTGGGTGGCGTAGAGCGCGCCGGCGTCCGCGAGCGGCTCGGCCAGGGCGAGGACTTCCTCGGTGGGCGCGCAGAACGCGTTGGCGTAGGCCAGCCCGGTGGAGAGGCCCAGGGCACCGTGGGCCAGGGCCTCCTCGAGCTGCGCGCGCATCGCGGCGGCTTCGTCGGGGGTGGCGGCGCGGTCTAGCCGGTCCATATGGTTGCTGCGCAGGGCCGTGTGGCCGACCAGCGCGGCCACGTTGACGGCGGGCTGTGCCGCGTTGACGGCTTCGACGTAGGCCTGGAAGTTCGGGTAGCAGAACGCCTCGGCGCGGCCCAGCAGGTTCATCGGATCGGGCGGATCGCCCGCCAGCGTGACCGGCGCGGCGCTGATGCCGCAGTTGCCCACGACCACCGTCGTCACGCCCTGCGAGATCTTCGGCGTCATCTCGGGCTGGCGGACCACGTTGGTGTCGTCGTGCGTGTGGACGTCGATAAAGCCGGGCGAGAGCACCATCCCGTGGCCTTCCACCACGTGGGAGGCGGTGTCCGGGTCGATGGCGCCGGGGGCGTCGATGCGCGTGATGCGGCCGTCGCGGATGCCCACGTCGGCCAGCCGGGGCGCGGCGCCCGAGCCATCGATCAGGCTTACGAGGCGGATCAGGGTGTCGAACAGGTGTGGCATGGTCAGTCTCCCAGCGGCTGGCGGCTGTCCGGCCCGTCGCTGTCCTGGCTCACGCCGCGATGGGCGTCGAGCACGTATTTGAGGCGGCGCAGCTTCTCGGCGCTCTGTTCCTGCGTCAGCAGGGCCAGGCGCGTGGCGAGCACGTCGAGCACCAGCAGCATTGCGTAGCGCGAGGCCGATGGCTTAAAGATGAAATCCGTCTCCAGCGAGCGCACGGGCAGCAGCACATCGGCACGCGCCGCCAGCGGCGAGCCGAGTGCCGTCACGGCGATCAGGCGGGCGCCGTACTCGCGCGCAATGTCGCAACTGGCCAGCATCTCGGGCATGTTGCCGCTGGCCGAGAACGCCAGCACTACGTCGTCGCGCGTCAGCGTGGCCGCCACCATTTTCTGGAGGACCGCGTCCTGATAGCTGGCCACGGGGTGCCCGAGCCGCGCCAGCCGGTAGCGCGCCTCGTCGGCCATGAAGGTCGAGCCGCCACCCATGCCAAAAGCGTAGACCATGCGCGCGTCCAGCAACAGCCGCGCGGCAATGCCAATGCGTTCCGGGTCGATCAGCTTGCGATTGACCTCCAGCGTGTTGATGATATCGGCGTGAATGCTCTCCGCCAGCGACGCCGGCGTGCCGGGCTCCGCCAGCGGCACCGGCTGCAGGAAGCGCGAGCCCACGGCGGTGGCCTGGGCCAGCCGCAGCTTCAGGTCGCGCACGTCGCGGCAGCCGATGGCCTTGGCGAAGCGCGTGACACTGGCCTCGCTCACCGCCGCCTTGCGCGCCAGTTCATTGATGCTGGCCGCCGCCGCGCCGGCCAGGTCTTCCAGGATCACCTGGGCCACCTTCTGCTCGGCCAGACGCAGCGCGGGGCCGCGTTCGGCAATGCGGGTCAGGATGTCGAAAGGCGCGGTCATGGCGGGCGGTTGCGCGCCGCCCGGCAGGGGTGCCGGCGGCGCATGTTACTTTATAACAAGGATGAAATATCGTAGTTTCAAGGCTATGATTACGTCAATCAGAATTTTCGCGGGGCGATGACAGCATGCGTGAGACAAAGTATCAGGGTGAATACCAAGCCGGGATCATCGATCCGCTGAACAAGGCGCTGGGCCGGATGGACACCCCGCTGGCACCGGCAAACGCGAGCCAGGTCGGCTGGAACCTGTTGTCCGAGGACCTGAGCCTGCCGGCCGCTGTGCTCTATGAGGAACGTCTTGCGCACAACCTCACGTGGATGCGCCGCTTTATGGGTGAATATGGCGTGCAGTTGGCGCCCCATGGCAAGACCACCATGGCGCCCAAGCTGTTCGCGCGGCAGTTGCAGGAAGGTGCCTGGGGCATCACCCTGGCTACCGCCCACCAGACCGCCGCCGCCGCTGCGCATGGCGTAAAGCGCGTGCTGATGGCCAACCAGCTGGTCGGCCGCCGCAATATGGAGATCGTGGCGGACCTGCTGCGCGATCCGTCCTTCGAATTCTTCTCGCTCGTCGATTCGGCAGATCTCGTCGATCAGCTAGGCGCGTTCTTCCGCGCGCGCGGCCAGAAGCTCCAGGTATTGGTGGAACTGGGCGTGGAGGGCGGTCGTACCGGTGTGCGTGACGCCGCCCAGCAGCAGGCCGTGATGGACGCGCTGGCACGCTGGCCCGATGCGCTCTCCCTGGCCGGCGTGGAAGTCTACGAAGGCGTGCTCCAGCACGAGGCCGATATCCGCGCCTTCCTGCAGCGCACCGTGGCCGTGACGCGCCAGCTGGCCGCCGAAGGCCGCTTCAGCCGCAGCCCCGTGGTCATGTCGGGCGCCGGCTCGGCCTGGTACGACGTGGTGGCCGAGGAGTTCTCGCGCACCGATATCGGCACCCCCATCGACATCGTGCTGCGCCCCGGCTGCTACCTGACCCACGACGTGGGCATCTACCGCGCCGCGCAGACGCGCATCCTGGCCAACAACCCCGTGGCGCAGCAGATGCGCGAGGGGCTGCTGCCCGCGTTGCAGCTCTGGGCCTATGTGCAGTCGATTCCCGAGCCGACACGCGCGATCATCGGCATGGGCAAGCGTGACGCGGCGTTCGACGCCGGCATGCCGATACCCGCGCGGCTGTACCGGCCCGGCACGGATGCCCCGGTGGACACCCCGGCGCACTGGCAGGTCACCGGCATGATGGACCAGCACGCCTACCTGCAGATCGAGGCTGGCGACGATGTGCGCGTCGGGGATATGATTGCCTTCGACATCTCGCATCCCTGCCTGACGTTCGACAAGTGGCGGCACATCCCCGTGCTGGACGGCCAGTTGCGCGTCATCGACATCGTGCAGACGTTCTTCTGAGGGAGACCTGCGACATGAGCATCGATATTCTTGCCTACGGCGAGCCGCTGGTCGAATTCAACCAGCTACCCGACGACGCCAGCCGCTACCTGCAAGGCTTTGGCGGTGATACCTCGAACTTCTGCATTGCCGCCGCACGGCAGGGCGCCACCACCGGCTACATCAGCGCGGTGGGCGCCGACAGCTTTGGCGAGCGCCTGCTGGCGCTGTGGACCACCGAGCGCGTGGATACCCGCCATGTCAGCGTGAACGCGGCGGCGCCCACGGGCGTCTACTTCGTCTCGCACGACAGCCACGGCCATCGTTTCGACTACCTGCGCGAGGGCTCGGCCGCGAGCCGCTATCACCATGACCAGCTGCCGCTGGCGGCGATTGCCCAGGCGCGCTTCCTGCACCTGTCCGGCATCAGCCTGGCCATCAGCACCAGCGCCTGCGACGCCGGGCTGGCCGCGATGGAGCACGCGCGCAAGGGCGGCACGCAGGTGTCGCTCGATACCAACTTGCGGCTGCGGCTGTGGTCGCTGGCGCGGGCGCGCGGCATCATGCGCGAGGCGTTCTCGCTGACCGACGTCTGCCTGCCGAGCTGGGACGACATCACCGTGCTCACGGGGCTCGACGACCGCGATGCCATCGTCGATTACCTGCTCGGCTGCGGCATTGGCCTGGTGGCGCTGAAACTGGGCGAGGAGGGCAGCTACGTGGCCACGCCCGAGGCGCGCTCGCTGGTGCCGCCATACCCCGTGCGGCCGCTCGACGCGACCGGCGCCGGAGACTGCTTCGGCGGCAGCTTCATCGCCCGGATGGCCGCGGGCGCCGATCCGTTCGACGCCGCGCGCTACGCCAATGTGGCGGCGGCGCTGTCCACCACGGGCTACGGCGCCGTTGCGCCGATCCCGAGCGCCGAGACCGTGCAGGCGCGCCTGGAACAATCCGTGTCGGTGATTGCCTGACTGGAACCACACGGGCGTGCTTCGCCCCCAACAATTGCTACCCAACATCGGGACTGTCATGCCAAATCAACCCTCCCCGCTGCTAGAACGACTTGTCAATGTGCCGGTGATTCCGGTGCTGGAATTCCACTCGGTGGACGACGCGCTGCACGTCAGCGAGGCGCTGGTCGCCGGCGGCCTGCCGCTGCTGGAGATCACGCTGCGCACGCCGGTGGCGCTGGAGGCCATCCAGGCCGTGGCCAAGGCGCTGCCGCAGGCCGTGGTGGGCGCCGGTACGGTGCTGACGGTGGAGCAGCTGCACGCCGTGCGCGACGCCGGCGCCCAGTTCGCGGTCTCGCCCGGCCTGACGCAAAGGCTGGCCGATGGCGCGCAAGGCGCGGGCATCACGCTGTTGCCGGGCGTGGCCACCGCCAGCGAGGCCATGGCGGCGCTGGAAGCCGGTTTCACCTTCCTGAAGTTCTTCCCGGCCGAGGCGGCCGGCGGCGTGCCGATGCTGAAGTCGCTGTACGGGCCGCTGGCGCAACTGAAATTCTGTCCGACCGGCGGCATCGACATCGTCAAGGCCCAGCACTACCTGGCCCTGCCGAACGTGGTGTGCGTGGGCGGCTCGTGGGTCGTGCCGAAGGACGCCGTGGAGGCCAAGGACTGGGGCCGCATCCGCAAGCTCGCCGAGGAGGCGTCGCGGCTCTGCAAGGGCTGATTGCCATCGTTTCGCCCGTCGCTCGGGCAGCAGATCGTAAAAACTACAAAGCCGGCCGGGAATTCATGCCCGGCCGGCTTTTTTCTCCCGGCTGTTGCCGAGAGGTGAGGCGGGGCGCCCACTACGGCGTCCCGGCTGAAGAGCGCTTACTTCGCCCGTTCAGCGGAGTTTTCGAGTTTCTGACCGCCCTTCTGCACGTCCTGGCCGACGCCGGCCATGGTATTGCAACCTGCCAGCAGGGTGGCACACAGTACGCACCAGATCCATCCTTTTTTCACGAGTGGCTCCTTTAGGGATAGTGAGAAGTGGGCACATTCTACCGTCGCCCCACTCGATCCCGATGCAGGATGTGTGCCAATTTGTAAGTAGGAAAACGCTGACAAACCACTGACAGACAGGGGTCCATCCGGCACTGTCCGCCGTCAGGGTCTCAGGCTGGGGCCGAGCAGTTGCCGCGCGCGGTTTACGATGGCCGCGTGGGTCTGTGCCAGCCAGTGCGCAGGGAACGGCTGCGCTAGCAGATAGCCCTGGACGCTGTCGCAACCCCAGGCGCGCACGGCCTCCAGCTGGACGCGCGTCTCCACCCCCTTGGCACAGACCGGCACGCCATGCGCGTGGGCCAAAACGCACGCCGCGCGCAGGTGGGCGGCAGTGTGGCCGCTGCGGGTGGCGTGCCCCAGATGGCGCGCATCGAGCGTCACCACATCGGGCCGGGTGATTTCCAGCGCGCGCAGGCTTGCCGCATTATCAGTGAAGTCGCTGAGGGCCATGCCGATGCCGGTGTCATGCAGCAGCGCTGCCTTGCGGGCGGTCTCCGGACTGTCCGGCACGATGCTCACCGGCACCTCCACGCAGAGCCGGCCAGGGCCCACGCCGTAGGCATCGACGGCACGCCGCAACATCTCGATGGTGTCGGGCGACTGCAACTGCGAGCTTGACGCCAGCAGCGTGAAGGGCACTGGCGCCACGGCCTCCGTGGCCCGCATCAGGGGCAGCAGTTGCTGGAGAATCCATTGCCCCAGTTCATCCATCATGCCCAGCGCCTCGGCGGCGGGCAGGAAATCCTGTGGCCCAATGCGGCCCAGCACCGCGTGCTGCCAGCGCAGCCGCACGGTGTAGGCGACGATCTCGGCGGTGGAGAGCAAGGCGCGGGGTTGCAGATGCAGGCTCAGTTCACCCCGGGCGATGGCATGGGGCAGCGCGGCGAGCAGCGGCGCCATTCGTGGCGGCGTGGGCAGGTCGGCGCGGCCAACGCCATCGCCGCCGCGCCGGTTGATCTGCAGCATGGCGTCGAAGGCCTGCTGCAGGTTGCGTTCGGTGGCGCTATCCGGGTGATCCATGGCCGCGCCGATGCTGCAAGACAGAAACAATTCGAAACCATCTACCAGATAGGGCCGGCCCAGGACGGCCGCAATCGTCATGCTCAGGCAGCCGGGGTCGTCCGTGCCTTCGGGGAGCACGCAGGCAACGCCGAGGTCGGCCGGGCCCAGCCATTGCATCACGGCTGGCATGGTGGCGAGGCTGGCCACCCGCGACTTGACCTCCGCGCGCAGCCGGTTGGCGCGCGCCGGGCCTAGGGTGTCGCAGGCATGCTGGAAGCGGTCGAGGCGGATGACCAGCACGGCCAGCGGATGGGCCGTACCGACCTGCGCGCGGTGTTCGTCCAGGGCGGCGATGAACGCCGCCGGCTGGACCGCGCAGTTGCCGTCCATGGCGGGTGGCGTGTCGTGAGTGTCCGCGCTCATCAGTGACTCGCGGCGCCGTAGAGGCCGAGGCGGACATCAGCCATCGGCCATACCCGTTTTGCGTTCCCGTTCATGCATTCCATCTTTCGGGGCGCTCTGCTGGCGCCGCTCGATTTTGTTTAGCGACTGCGTGGTACTACGGATGCTGCAAGGCAGATCATACGGCAGCCACGCGGAACTAGGAAAACGGCTATGTACACGTGCGCTGCGCGTAACAGCGATGTTTGATTCCGCACAACGAACCGAATGTCGCCACAAATGTCGTCTTGACCATTGAGCAGGAAACGCGTTATGGCGCGGGTCATAAAAAACGGACGCATGAGCGTCCGTTTCGTGGGTAGGCGGGTGGGGCCAGGGCGGGGTTAGGGCGGGGCCGTCAGCCGGTGGTTTCAGGCTCCGGGCCTTCCTCCGGCGGCACCTGGGAGGCCAGCACCTTGTCGATGCGTTTGCCGTCCATGTCGATAATCTCGAACTTCCAGTCGCCCCACTGCACGCTGTCGGTGGTCTGCGGCAGGCGGCCGAGCAGCAATAGCAACATGCCGGACAGCGTGTGGTAGCGCTCCTTGTCTTCCTCAGGCACGGCGCGCAGGCCCAGGCGATCCTTGAATTCCGGTACCGGGATCATGCCGTCCAGCAGCCACGAGCCATCGTCGCGCTGCACAGCCCACTCGCCACCTGCCTCATCGGGCTTGAACTCGCCGGTAATGGCCTCGATCAGGTCCTGCAGCGTGACCAGCCCCAGCACCTCGCCGTATTCGTCGATCACGAAGGCGATCTGGCCGCCGGACGCACGGAAGTTCTCGAGCAGCTCCATGCCGGTGACGCTCTCGGGCACGAACACGGCCGGCTGGAGCACCGCCGTCAGTTCGGCTCGCTCGCCACGCAGGCGGCGGGCTAGCAGCTGACGCGCGCTGACTACGCCCAGAATGTCGTGCATGCCCCCCCGGACCACGGGGAAGCGCGAGTGGTCCGATTCCTCGATCCGGCGCAGGTTCTCTTCCTCGGAAAGGTTGGCATCCAGGTAGACCACATCGCCACGCGGCACCATCAGCGAGGCCAACTGGCGATCATCGAGCCGGAACACGTTGCGCACCATGGTGTGCTCGTGACGCTCGATGACACCGGCCTCCGAGCCTTCCACGAGCAGCGCGTGGATCTCTTCCTCGGTCACCGCCGGGCCCCGATCTGTCTTGACGCCGAGCAACCGCAGCACCAGGCGCGTGGAGCCGCCCAGCAGCTTGACGAATGGCGTGGACGCCGTGGCGAGGAACGAGATCGGGCGCGCCACCGCGCGCGCGATGGTCTCCGGCGCCAGCTGGCCGAGCCGCTTGGGCACCAGTTCGCCCAGGACAATCGAGAAATAGGTCAGTCCGGCCACCACGATGGCCGTGGCGGTATAGCCGGCCGACGGCTGCGACAGGCCCAGGCCTGCGAGCCATTCGCCGAGCGGCGCCGCCAGCGTGGATTCCCCGACCACGCCGTTCAGCACGCCGATGGAAGTAATGCCGATCTGGACGGTGGACAGGAAACGCGTGGGGTCCTCTCCGAGCTTGACGGCCTCTATCGCGCCACGGTCGCCGTTTTCGATCTGCCGCTGCAGCCGGGCCTTGCGGGCCGTGACGAGCGCGATTTCGGACATGGCGAACAGGCCGTTAAGCAGAATGAGCGCCAGTAATATGGCTATTTCCATCAGGGTGCGCGCCCTACGCGCGCGGGAATTGAAAAGTCAAAGCATACCATCGGCATGTGACCGGGCCACTGCGCGGTGGCGCACACGTCACAAGGAAAAGGCGCGTCCGATGGGCGGGTCTGCACGGCAGCGCAAGCACGGATCATGCCGTCAGTGGCTGGATATCCCGGTCGATCTTCTCGCCGGCCTTCTCCTGGGCGATGCGCAGGTCGTACCCGGCCTGGAGATTGGCCCAGAATTGGGGCGTCGTGCCGAAGTAGCGCGCGAGCCGCAACGCCGTTTCGGGCGAAATGGCGCGCCGCCCGCGCACCACGTCATTGATGCGCGGCGCCGGTACCCGCAGGGCAATGGCCAACGCATTGGCCGAAAGCCCGTGCGGGGCCATGAAGTCCTGGCGCAGGATCTCGCCCGGATGCACCGGTGCGAGGGGCTCGCCGGTTTCGACGTCCGTGGCATCGAGGCGCGGCAGGTCTTCACGCTTGATGGTCATGCTGGCTCCGGTTGTCGGTGATAGTCCGCGATGTCGACGTCCCATGCTTCGCCGTTCTGGAAACGGAAGCAGATGCGCCACTGGTTATGAATCTGGATGCTCCATTGCCCACGCCGCGCGCCGCGCAGTGCCTCGAGCCGGTTCGCCGGCGGGGCCTGCATGTCGCCCAGCGAGGCTGCCGCGTCCAGCAGGCCGAGCTTCCTGAACGCCGTGGCCTGAATGTGCGGTGGCAGGGTGTTGACGTACCGGCCGCAGAACACTGCCGCCGTGGCTTTGTTGGCGAACGTCCGGATCATGAATGTCGATGGTATAACGTATTGCATTAAATGGCCAGCATCAAGGATGAGGGTGAGTCGTCATCCTAGGTAGCCGCGCGCCATTGCGACATAGGACGAATCTGAAACCTCGTGAATCACGATGATGACCTTGGAGGTAGTCGCCATGCTTCCCGGCCCATGCTGTAATACCTGCCATGGAACCCCTCACGCCCGGCTCCGAAGCCGCCCTCGATTTCCCCGGCTTGCTGCGTTACTGGCGTGGCAAGCGCGGCTACAGCCAGCTCGCGCTGTCGCTCGCGGCCGGTGTTTCGCAGCGCCATATCAGCTTCCTGGAGTCAGGCCGGGCGCGGCCCAGCCGCGAGATGGTGCTGGCGCTGGCAGATCGCCTCGCCGTGCCGTTGCGGCAGCGCAACCGGCTGCTGCTGGCCAGCGGCTTCGCGCCAGCCTATAGCGAACACGCGCTGGCAGCGCCGCCCTTGCACATGGTGCGGCAGGCCATCGCCCTGATCCTGAGCAAGCAGGAGCCTTATCCTGCCGTGGTGCTGGACCGATTCTGGAACCTGGTTGACGCCAACGTCGCGTACCGGCGCATGTTCGGCACGCTGCTGGCGGGGCGCCGGCCTGTTTCGCTCGATGAGGACGGCCGGCGCCTCAACCTGATGCTGACGGTGTTCGATCCGGACGGCCTCTGGCCGATGATCGAGAACGCGCAGCAGGTGGGCCGCTATCTGGTGCGCCGGGTCTGGCAGGCCTTGCAGGCGCAGGCGCACGACGAGGTGGCGCGTGAGATGTTTCGCCGCATCGCCGCATGGCATCCGGACATGGTCGGGCCCGGCGGGGAGCTGCTTGCGGACGAGGATGACGCCGAGGCGGACGGGGCACCGCCGCCCGTCCTGCCCGTGATCGTCCAGGCCGGGCGGTTTCGCGCCTCGTTGTTCTCCACCCTGACCACGCTGGGCATTCCGCAGGACGTTACGCTGGAGGAGTTGCGCATCGAGTGCTTTTTCCCGGCCGACGAGGCCACCCGCGCTGTATTCGAATCATTGGCCGGTACCCCCGCGCCCGAGAGCGCGCTCGAATCGTAGTTCAGCCAGAACCGCACGCTCGTGCTAAGATCGCCGGGCCGTTGTGGCAGTGCGGAAAACGCCTGCCGCCACGGCGTCGTTACGTCTTCAGGGCGGGGTGAAAGTCCCCACCGGCGGTATGTTGCCAGCGTCGTGCATCGATGGCGTTTGGCGGCGAGCCCGCGAGCGCCCGCATTCCCGTGCGGGGTCAGCAGACCTGGTGAGAGGCCAGGGCCGACGGTCAGAGTCCGGATGAAAGAAGATGGGCGCAATCCGCAAGCCTGCCTTGCGCGCGTGGACACGTCCGCCCGCGCGGCGGAGCGTCGTCGTATTTTTGCGGGTTTCGCTGATCAACCCTGAAACGCCCACTGATCCCTATATATGGAGCGTTTCAATGCTGCACCACAACGAAGTCAATCTCCCGAACGCCAATTCCAACGTGAATCCCGCCGCCAGCCTCGCCATGGCCGATGCCGATCCGCGCCCGCTGGCCGAGCGCATCGCGCACGCGCTCGAGGCCATGCGTGAGGGCCGCCCGGTCGTGCTGCTCGATGACGACGACCGCGAGAACGAGGCAGACCTGATCCTCGCCGCCGAGCGCCTGACCACGGCCAATATGGCGATGATGATCCGCGAATGCAGCGGCATCGTCTGCCTGTGCCTGACCGAGACCAAGGTCCGCGAACTCGGGCTGCGGCCCATGGTGGAGAACAACCGGAGCCAGTACGGCACCGCCTTCACGGTGTCGATCGAGGCGCGCGAGGGCGTGACCACCGGCGTGAGCGCCGCCGACCGCATCACCACCATCCGCGCGGCCATCGCCGAGGATGCCGGCACGGACGCCGTGGTAAGCCCTGGCCACGTGTTCCCGCTCGTGGCCCGCGACGGTGGCGTGCTGGTGCGGCGCGGCCATACCGAGGGCTCGGTGGACCTCGCGCGGATGGCCGGGCTCTCGCCGGCGGCGGTGCTCTGCGAACTGATGAACCCCGACGGCACCATGGCGCGCCGCCCCGAGGCACTGGCGTTTGCTGAGATGTACCAGTTGCCGGTGCTGACCATCGAAGACCTCGCCGCCTGGCGTGAAATCAACGGTTGACTGCCCCGGGGAGGCCCGCCAGGCATCTTCGGCCCGGCTCGATGACGCAATCTGATGCAGTTTCATCGCGCCAAACGGGCGAAGGGGCGGCCTCCCTGTGCGACAATGCGGGCTGTTTTTTCCCGTCATGACGAGGGCTCCCCGATGTCTCTTCGCGCGTTTCTCCCGCGTTTTTCGCGTTTTCCCCGATTTCTCGCACGCCTGACCGTCCTGGCCGGCGCGTGCTTCAGCCTGACCGTCCACGCCGGCGGGCAGGCCGACCCGGCCCCGCCTGACCCCCAACGCTGGGTGCCGGTGACGGGCGCCACTGGCATGATCTCCTACTTCGACCAGACCGCCGTGCGCCGTCGCGGCCCCGAGGTGGGCGTCGTGCTGATGCATAACGCCCCCACGGGCGGGGTGATTCGCACCGCCAGCGGGGACGCCATTCGCTCGTCGCTGAAGCGGATGGTGCTGAATTGCGCCACGTCGATGTTCGCAGTGGTGGAGCAGACCCTCTACAGCAAGCGCTTCGCGCGCGGCGATTCGCTCTACACGATCCGCGCCCCGCAGACGGGCATGCCCCAGCCGATTTCCGCCGGCACCCTCGCCGGGGAGCTGATGAGCCGGCTCTGCCGCTGAGGCCAATCGCCACAGGCTCAGGCCGCCCGTCACGACTGTCCCGTTTTTCGCTGCCACGCGTTATGCTTCGCCTCACGTCCACACGAAGGGGCAGGCATGGCGCACGCACGGCGGCAGGTGGCATGGTTCTGGCTGACGACCATTGGACTGGTCGGCATCTTCTGTGGATGGGGGCATGCGGCGTCGGCGCCCGCCGCGCCATCCTCCCCTCCGGCGGCCACCACGGCCGCTGCCCAGTCCACGCCTGTGGAACTGCGGCTGATGAACCGCCCCGTCGCCACGCTGCGCGGCACCCTGGGCGGGGCGGGCCCCGCCACCCGCGCTGAGCGGGCCGAAACCACGTTCGATAACCTGAGCGAGTCGGAGCTGCGGCTGCCGCTGAGCCAGCTGAGCGGCAGGCTCGGCGATGTCAGCGGCGTGGCCTTCCGCCTTGGCGACCGGGTGCTGTTCGCCCTGGTCGAGGGCGATCTCGATCCCACCGACGGCCTGACGATGGAAGCGGCTGCCGCCCAGACGCGCGCGCGGCTCCAGGCCGTCATCGACGCCCGCCGGGCCCAGCTCTACTGGCCGAATCTGTTGCGCGGTGCCTTGTTCTCGCTGGGCAGCCTGGCGCTGCTGGTCGGACTGATCTGGGGCATCGGCCGCGCCCGCAGCCGCATGCGCGCCGCCCTGCAACGGGCGCTGGACGTTCACCTGCAACAGCGCAGCGGTAGCCAGTTCGACTGGACCGGCACCGTCTACCAGCTGGTCAGCCGCATCGTCCAGATCCTGGCGGTGGGCTCGGTCATCGCGCTGGGTTTCCTCTGGCTCCAGTTCGCGCTCGAGCAGTTTCCGCTGACCGAACCCCTCGGCGACCGCATGGGCGCCTTTATCCTTGGCCTGCTGCGGCAGATCGGCGTGTCGATTGTGGAGTCGATCCCGGGGCTGGTCACGGTGGTGGTCATCCTGCTGATCACGCGCGCGGTCCAGCGGCTGGTCGGCAATATCTTCGTCGCGGTGCAGAAGGGCCAGATCACGGTGCCGGGCATGCACCCGGAAACGGCTGGCGCCACGCGGCGGCTGGCCAGCGTGCTGGTCTGGGCGCTCGGGTTCACCTTCGCCTATCCCTATATCCCCGGCTCCCAAAGCGACGTGTTCAAGGGCCTGTCCGTGCTGATCGGCTTCATGGTCACGCTGGGCTCGGCCAACATCGTCAACCAGATCATGAGTGGGATGGTGGTGATTTATTCGCGCGCGCTGCGCCGGGGGGACATGGTCAGCATTGGCGATACGGTGGGCACGGTGGTGGGGCTGGACGCGCTGTCGGTCAAGGTCGTCAACCTGCGCAACGAGGAGGTGACGCTGCCGAACGCGGTGGTGGTGGGCAGTGCCATCCACAACTTCTCGCGCCATGGCGCCACGCGCGCCCCCGACAGTGGCGAGCAGAGCGCGATGGTGTCCACCTCGGTCACCATCGGCTATGACACACCGTGGCGGCAGGTCCATGCAATGCTGCTGGAGGCCGCCGCCCATGCCACCCACGTGGTGCCGGCGCCCACGCCGTTCGTGCTCCAGCGCGGGCTATCGGATTTCTACGTCGAATATGAGCTGTTCGCGGCGATCGACAACCCGCGCAATCGCTTCTTTGCGCTGTCGGCGCTGCACGCGGCCATTCAGGATGTGTTCAACACCCACGGCGTGCAGATTATGTCGCCCCATTTCATCGACCAGCCGGGCCAGAGCGTGGTGGTGCCGCAGGCCCGCTGGTTCGAGGCGCCGGGCAATGCCGGAGTGGACCCGGCCGCGCACCCCCGCCGCCGGGGCACGCAGCCCTGAGGCCGGCTTCGGTTGTAGCTTACTGCGCCACGTGGCGGGCCTTCCAGGCGCCGTTGGACTGCTTGCAGAACCAGCCCGACCACGCTTCGGTGGCGCTGCCGCGCTGCAGTTCGGACTTCAGGCGCCGGCACTTCTGGCCCTTGTCCTCCTTGGTGGCGACGGGCGTGATGGTGCCGAGAATGGCGGCGCGCTTGCCGGCGCCCGGGTAGTTCCAGGTCACGGCTTCGTTGTCGGGGCCGCCGTCGAGGATCTTGCGCACCGTCTGTTGCAGCGACGCGGCTTCCTTCTGGTTCAGCGTGCCGACAATGCTGCCGGACAGATAGTTGTCGAAATAGGCGAGGGCGGGCTGGGCAGAGCCAAGCAGCAGGGCGCTGCCGAGGCTGGCCGCAAGCGCCATACGGAGATGGGAACGGCGAAGGATACCCCGGGCGTGCATGACGATTCCTCGTGAGAATGGATGACGAGGCGATTGTAAGCGCGCCCGCGCCGCTTGGGGGCATCGCGATGCTTCCCGAGCCACTTGTCGCCCCGGTGCGGCGCAGCATGGCTTGCGCCGCAGTGCGGTTTGACACCGTGCCGCCGCTGACCTAGCGTGGATTGCCATGTGTCCGCGCAGCCATCCGGGCGCGGCACTGCCATGGGCCGGACGCGGGGGCGAACCCTGCCCATATGCCGGAAACGCTTGTCTGAAGCGGCTTTGGCGCTACCGCTTGAACATTTTGTTGCAAACGTTGCCCCAACGAAACGTGACTTTTAAGTCTCGAATTGTTATGGTTTCGCATCGCAATGCAACAAATCCGTTACGGACTGGTCGATACCAATCCGGTTGATTTGAACCCGGCGCCTGGTCCGTCTCTTGCTCTGGAGATCTGCGACCGACAGCCGGGCGCACGCTAAACCGTCTGTTGAACACTTTCGATCCGCGCTGACATGGCGGGTCGCCATCCATCCATTTTCCGGCCTTCATGACCGCAACCATCTCGCCGTTCCGCCCCATCCAAGCCCCGACCGATGCGCCCGTGCGCCGCTTACCCGGGATGCTAGGGGGGCTGGGACGCTGGCTGGGGGGCGGGCTGCTGGCCGTGGCGGCGCTGTCCGCGCATGCTTTCGACTTCGAGACCGTGGCCGCCAAGGCCCGCCAGCTCTCGGGCGCGCCGTACAAGCCGGCGCCGCAGAACCTGCCGGCCGAGCTGAAGGACCTGAGCTACGAGCGTTATCGCGAGATCGAATACAAGCCGGAGCGCTTCGCCTGGCGCGGCGCGCGCCTGCCGTTCGAGATTTCGTTCTACCACGAGGGCATGGTGTTCGATCAGCCCGTGCGCATCAACGAGGTGGTGGGCAACAGCGTGCGCGAGTTCCGCTTCGATCCGGGCGCGTTCAACTACGGCTCGCACAAGGTGGACGCGGCCAAGCTCAAGGGACTCGGCTTTGCCGGCTTCCGCCTGCTGTACCCGCTGAACCAGGGCAAGCGCAAGGATGAACTGGCCTCGTTCCTGGGCGCCAGCTACTTCCGCGCGCTGGGCAAGGACCAGTGGTACGGCCTGTCGGCCCGCGGGCTGGCAGTGGACACCGCGCTGAATTCGGGCGAGGAATTCCCGCGCTTCGTCGAATACTGGATCGAGCGGCCGTCCGCCAACGACAAGCAGGTGACGATCTACGCGCTGATGGATTCGCGGCGCATGAGCGGGGCGTACCGCTTCGTGATCAAGCCGGGCAACGAGACGGTGATGGAAGTGAAGTCGCGCCTGTTCCTGCGCGAGAACGTGACCAAGCTCGGCCTGGCCCCGCTGACCAGCATGTACCTGTATGGCGAGAACCAGCCGTCCACGGCGGCGGACTTCCGCCCCGAGGTGCATGACTCGGACGGCCTGTCCGTGCAGCTGGGCACCGGGGAGTGGGTCTGGCGTCCGCTGGTCAATCCCAAGCGGCTGCTGGTGACGTCGTTCGCGGCGACCAACCCGCAGGGTTACGGCCTGATGCAGCGCGACCGCAGCTTCGACAATTACCAGGAGCTGGGCGCGTGGTACGAGCGCCGCCCGAGCGGCTGGGTGGAGCCCAAGGGCAACTGGGGCTCGGGCCGGGTGGAGCTGGTGCAGATTCCGACCCCGGACGAGACCAACGACAACGTCGTGGCCTTCTGGGTGCCGGACAACCCGCCCAAGCCCAAGCAGGCCTTCGACTATGAATACCGCCTGAAATGGCAGAAGGATGGCGAGAACCTGCCGCCGCTGTCGTGGGTCACGCAGACCCGGCGCGGCCAGGGGCTGACCCGCAAGCAGGACGACACGAGCTTCTCGCTGACCGTGGATTTCGAAGGCCCGGCCTTCAAGAAGCTGGCCGAGGATGCGCGGCTGGACCCCGTGATCTCGGCGGACGCCAACGGCGAACTGCTGAAGACCGCGGTGCGCCGCAACGAAGCCACGGGCGGCTGGCGCGTGACGCTGTTCATGCGCCGCAAGGACGAGACAAAGCCGGTTGAGTTGCGCGGCTATCTTCGCAACGGCAATACAACCCTATCCGAGACATGGAGCTACATCATTCCCCCCGGCTAAAGCAGCGCCCGGCCCAGGCGGCAGCATGCGAGCGCTATGTCGACCGCCTGCCTGCCTCGCCCGAGCTGCGTAGCGAACTGCTGGCCGACACCCCCATGCCGCCCGTGACCTCCGTGCCCGCCGAGGGCATCGAGGTGCCTTCCGCGATGATCGAACTGCAAACCCGCCTGGCCCGCCGCGACCCCAAGGAGCGCGAGGGCGATGACACCGCCGTCACCGCCACGCCCGGCGGCCCGACCTACGCCTCGGTGCCGCGCCGCCTGACGATGGCCTATGGCAATCCGCAGGTGGATGGCGAGCCGCTGCTGCAACGCCGCGACGATGGCACCGTGCGTGTGGATACCGGCCCGAAGCCGGAGCGCGCCTCGATGGTGCCGCGCCAGTGGCCGCCCCATGTGGTGACCGGCTGGCTGCGCAATACCTGGCGCAAGATGACGGGCCGCCCGCCCGTGCCCGAGACCTGGGACACCTTGCACGACGGCCCCGACGCCGAGGGCAAATGGCATCCAGCCGGCTCGCATCGCCGCTGGTTCCTGCTGGGGCTGGTGGTTGCCCAGACCACGCTGGCCACGTATTTCATGGCCAAGGTGCTGCCGTACCATGGCGCCGATCCGCTCGAAGTGGCCATCCTGGCCCTGTTCGCGATCCTGTTCTCATGGGTGTCTGCCGGGTTCTGGACGGCGATGATGGGCTTCCTGGTGCTGGCCAGGGGCGGCGACCGCCACCTGATCTCGCGCAGCGCCGCGCCAGACGCGCCGATCGACCCATCCGCCCGCACGGCAGTCATCATGCCGATTGCCAACGAGGACGTGACACGCGTCTTCGCCGGGCTGCGGGCGACGTATGAGTCGCTCGAGCGCTCGGGCGACCTGGCCCACTTCGACTTCTTTGTCCTCTCGGACAGCGGCAACCCCGACCTGCGCACCGCCGAGCACGATGCCTGGATGGAGATCTGCCGCGCCGTGGGCGGCTTCGGCCGCATCTTCTACCGCTGGCGCCGCCACCGCGTGAAGCGCAAGACCGGTAACGTGGCCGACTTCTGCCGCCGCTGGGGCAGCAAGTATCGGTACATGATCGTGCTCGACGCCGACAGCGTGATGAGCGGCGAATGCCTGGGCACGCTGACGCGCCTGATGGAAGCCAATCCCGGCGCCGGGATCATCCAGACCGCGCCGCTGGCCGTGGGCCGCGACACCCTCTATGCGCGGGTGCAGCAATTCTCCACGCGCGTCTACGGTCCGCTGTTCACGGCCGGCCTGCATTACTGGCAGTTGGGCGAGTCCCACTACTGGGGCCACAACGCGATCATCCGTATCAAGCCGTTCATGGAGCACTGCGCGCTGGCGCCGTTGCCGGGCAAGGGGCCGCTCTCGGGCGAGATCCTGTCGCACGACTTCGTCGAAGCCGCGCTGATGCGCCGGGCGGGGTGGGGGGTGTGGATCGCCTACGACCTGCCGGGCTCGTTCGAGGAACTGCCGCCGAACCTGCTGGACGAGGTGAAGCGAGACCGCCGCTGGTGCCAGGGCAACCTGATGAATTTCCGGCTCTGGATGAAGCAGGGTTTCCACATGGTGCACCGCGCCGTGTTCCTGACCGGCATCATGGCCTACCTGTCGGCGCCGCTCTGGTTCCTGTTCCTGCTGCTGTCCACCGCCGCGCTGGCCAAGCACGCGCTGGTACCGCCCGAGTACTTCACGCAGCCATACCAGTTGTTCCCGACCTGGCCCGAGTGGCACCCGGAGAAGGCGCTCGCGCTGTTCTCGGCCACGGCCACGCTGCTGTTCCTGCCGAAGCTGGCCAGCGTGATCCTGCTGCTCAAGGACGCGCGGCAGTATGGCGGCCCGGTGCGGCTGATCGTCAGCATGCTGCTGGAAATGCTGATGTCGGCGCTGCTGGCGCCCACGCGGATGCTGTTCCATACCAAGTTCGTGATTGCGGCGTACAGCGGCTGGGGCATTTCGTGGAAGTCGCCCCCGCGCGAGGATGCCGAGACCTCCTGGGGCGAGGCGTTCCGCCGCCACGGCTGGCACACGGTGCTGGGCCTGGTCTGGGGTGCGGGCGTGTACTGGCTGAGCCCGGGCTTCATCTGGTGGCTGCTGCCGATTGTCGGTTCGCTGGCGCTCTCGATTCCGCTGTCGGTGCTGCTCTCGCGCGTGACGCTGGGCCGCGCCATGCGCCGCGCCGGGCTGTTCGTGATTCCCGAGGAAGCCGAGGTGCCGCGCGAGATCGTGGAAACCCAGCAGCACGTGGAGGCGGCGCAGGACGTGCCGGGCTTCGTCGATGCCGTGGTGGACCCGGTCACCAATGCGCTGATGTGCGCCACGGCCACTGCCCGCAAGGTGCAGCCTACGCCGACGCGCCTGCAGCACGGCGCGCTGGTGCAGCATGCGCTGACGCATGGTCCGCAATCGCTGTCGGCGGCGCAGAAGCATGTGCTGCTGGGCGATCCGTTCGCACTCTCCAAGCTGCACGAACTGGTCTGGGGCTCGCCCCTGGCCGATGCGGCGTGGAAGGAGACGCGCGTGCTGATGCGCCGCGCCGCCAACGTGCTGCCGCTGCGACCGCGCGCGGCCGGATAGACGACCTTCGGCTCGACGCAAGTCAAAACGGCAGGTCAGCCCGGGTTGGGCTGACCTGCCGTTTTTTTCGTCCTGTCGTTTCAAACCGTTGTATCGGGGGCGGGCCGGGACTTATCGCAGGGCCGACACGCAGATCGGCGCATTGATATAGACATCGCCCACGCGGCGCTCGCCGCGGTCCTTGCGGGTCATGTAGCGGAACATCATGCTGACGCCGAGCTTGGTCAGGATTTCCACGTCGCGGTTGGCGCAGATGTTACGTTGCAGCGGCGCGGCGTAGTTGACCTCGAAGCTGGCCAGGTCAAGCATCGGTCCACGATAGTTGGTCAACTCCAGCTGGAACAGCACGTGCTTGCCCGGCACCGACTGGCAGCGGCGCAGGCGCGTCTCGCCATCGATCTCGATTGGCAGGGCATCGTTGAGTTGGCGGCAGGCACGGGCCAGCACGCCGTCGGGGCGGCTGGTGTTGCGGAGCAGTTCGGGTACGCCAGCGCCGCCAGTGTTCTGGCCTGTGGCGGCACCCTTGAGCATGCGCGACAAGGCGTCGGCTTCATCCACGGGCACGGGAGCGGCTGCCGGCGCGGAAGCCGTGACCGGGGCCCTGACCGGCGCCGCCCACGCGGGCAACAGCGGCAGGGTTGCCAGGGCAACCAGGCTCAGCGAAACAATGATCGGCGTTTGTCGTATGGTCATGCGGGGTAGCGTTGCCGGGGACGGCTCCCGTGACCCGTCTCCCGCTGTGCGTCCGACTACGCGGTCGGCGCAACATCGGTGCCGACAGGCAGGCATTGTACCCTCCACCCCCGTGCGTGCGAAAGCCACGCCACACCGAAAGCACGCTTTGTAACCTGTGCAACAATTGCGCCTTGTCTTCGGAACCGTTTCATGACTGCCACCCCGCGCGCGCCCACGTCTTCCACCCGCTTTCCCCTCTGGTTGTTGATCTGCGCCTCGCTGACCGCGCTGGCGCCGCTGTCGATCGACATGTACCTGCCGAGCTTTCCGGCGCTCGCGGTGGACCTCCACACCGAGATCGGGCAGGTGCAGCTGACGCTGGGCACCTTCCTGGTCGGGCTGGCGATCGGGCAGGCGTTCTATGGTCCGATCAGCGACCGCTACGGCCGCAAGGCGCCCCTCTATATCGGGCTGGCGCTGTACGGCGCCGCCGCTGCCGGCTGCGCGCTGGCCGGCAGCGTGGAGTCGCTGATGCTGTGGCGATTCCTGGAGGCGCTTGGCGGCTGCACGGGCCTGGTGGTGTCGCGCGCCGTGATCCGGGACCGGCTCGAGGCCAAGGAATCGGCGCGCGCGTTTTCGTCCCTGATGCTGGTGATGGGCCTGGCGCCGATCCTCGCGCCGCCGATTGGCGGGGCCATCCTGTCCGCCCTGGGCTGGCGTGCGATCTTCTGGGTCCATTGTGGCGCGGCGGTGCTGATCCTTTGGTTCGTTCACGCACGGATGGAGGAGTCGCTCGATCCGGCGCACCGGCGCACGCTGCACCCGGGCACCGTCCTGCGCAACTACTGGGAGTTGCTGCGCGACCGCGAATTCCTGGGCTACTCGCTCACGGCCGGCTGCGTGCAGGCGGGCATGTTCGCCTATATCGCCGGGTCGCCGTTCGTGCTGATCGAGTTGCATGGCATCGACCCCTCGCACTATGGGTTCGTGTTCGGGGCCAACGCGTTCGGGCTGATCGCGATGTCCCAGATCAACGCGCGGCTGGTGCGCGCGCGCTCGCTCGACGACGTGCTGGGCATGGCCCTGTACGCGCCGCTGCTGGCCGGCCTGATGCTGGCCGTCGCGGCGCTGGCGGGCATGGCCGCGCTGCCGGTGCTGCTGGTGGGCTTCTTCGTCTTTCTGGCGGGAATGGGGTGCATCACGCCGAATGCGTCGGCGCTGGCGCTGGCGCACCAGAGCCAGCGCGCGGGCACGGCGTCCGCGCTGATGGGCACGCTACAGTTCGGTTTCGGCACGCTGGCTGGCGCCGCCGTCAGCCTGTGGCACGACGGCACCGCGCTCCCGCTGGCCGTGGTGATGGCCCTCTGCGGCTGCAGCGCGGTCCTGATGCGGCGTTACGGGCGGGTTGGCGCGGGCGTGCCCGCCTGATCAGGCGGCCTGGTTGGCGGGCGTCGACGGCGCAATCGGCATGGCCGGGGCAGGCTGCATGACCACCATCTGCGCCGGCATCGGGGCGGCAAAGCCAGCCTGGCCAAAGCTCTCGCGAATCACACGGTTGGTATCGAAATAGACCTGCCAGTAGTGATCGTTATGGCAGTGCGGCCGTACGGCGAGCACTGGGCCGACCAGGGTGAACTCGAGGATTTCCACGTCCACCGGCGGTTCGGCCAGGACGTTGGGAATCGCGCCGATGCGCTCCTTGAGCAGCGCCACGGCCGCCGCCACGTCGGTCGAGCCTGCGAGCTGCGCCTTCAGTTCCACGCGCCGGTAGGCATTGGCGGTGAAATTCTGGATGGTGTCCGAGAAGATCTTGTTGTTGCCGACCACGGTCAGCACGTTGTCTGGCGTATCGAGGGTGGTGGCAAACAGGCCGATCTCCTTGACCGTGCCGGTCACGCCGCCGATGGTCACGAAATCGCCCACCTTGAACGGCCGCAGCACCACAAGGAAGGCGCCGGCGGCGAAATTCGCCATCAGCCCTGACCACGCCATGCCGATGGCCACGCCCGCCGCCGCAATCAGCGCCGCGAAGGTGGTGGTCTGAATACCGAAGTAACCGAGGATGCCGATCACCAGCACCACGTTGAGGGTGACGGTGACGATGGACCCGACGTAGCGCAGCAGCGTGGGGTCCACCTTCTGCCTGCCCAGCGAGTTCTGCACCAGCCGGACCACGAAATGGATCAGCCAGCGGCCGATGACCCAGAAGGCCAGTGCGGCGAGGATCTTGACGCCAAAGACGGTGGCGTAACCGATGATCAGCTCGCGAATGCTCTGCAACGAAGAGGTATCCATGGGGCATGCTCCTGTTAGGCAAGGGCATTATTGGCCTCGTCGCGGGCAAGTTCAAGTTAATAATTTCGCGAAAATCCGCCGTTCGATCTGCGTAAATAGTAAAGCGGCCGGAACGCTGTCCGGCCGCTTTCCTCCAATCCCTGCAAGGGCGGATTACCAGTTGGTCTCGCGCTCCGGGGTGGCCGAAATGCGGTGCAGGGTGAGGTCCGCGCCATTGAACTCGGCTTCGGCATCGAGCCGTATTCCGACGAATTTCTTCAGTGCACCGTAGACCACCGTGCCGCCCACCAGCGCGATGGCGATGCCGAGCCCCGTGCCGATCAACTGCGCGACAAGCGACACCCCGCCCATGCCGCCGAGCGCATGGGTGCCAAAGATGCCCGCCGCGATGCCGCCCCAGGCGCCGCACAGGCCGTGCAGCGGCCAGACGCCCAGCACGTCATCGATATGCCATTTGTTCTGGGCCAGCGTAAACAGATAGACGAACAGCACGCCGGCCACGGCGCCGGTGATCAGCGCGCCGAGCGGATGCATCAGGTCCGAGCCGGCGCACACGGCCACCAGCCCTGCCAGCGGGCCGTTGTAGGCGAAACCGGGATCGTTGCGGCCAGCCCACCACGCCGCCAGCGTGCCACCGGCCATGGCCATCAGTGAGTTGATGGCCACCAGGCCGCTGATCTTGTCCACGGTCTGGGCGCTCATCACATTGAAGCCGAACCAGCCCACCGCCAGCACCCAGGCGCCAAGCGCCAGGAAGGGGATGTTCGAGGGCGGATGCGCGCTGATGCGGCCGTCTTTCGAGTACCGGCCGCGCCGGGCGCCGAGCAGCAGCACGGCGGGCAGGGCGATCCAGCCGCCCACCGCGTGGACGACTACCGAGCCCGCAAAATCGTGGAACGGCGAGCCCGCCACCGAGGCGATCCAGTCCTGGATGCCGAAACGGTTGTTCCAGGCGATGCCTTCGAAGAACGGATAAACAAAACCGACCAGAATAAATGTGGCGACCAGTTGCGGATTGAATCGGGAGCGCTCGGCAATGCCGCCCGAAATAATCGCCGGAATGGCTGCGGCAAATGTGGCGAGGAAGAAGAACTTGACCAGTTCATATCCGCTCTTTTGTGCCAGGACTTCTGCACCGGACATGAATTGCACCCCGTACGCCACCGTATAACCGACAAAAAAGTAAGCAATCGTGGAAACAGCAAAATCAACAAGGATTTTCACCAGTGCATTCACCTGGTTTTTCTTGCGTACCGTGCCGAGTTCCAGGAACGCAAATCCCGCATGCATGGCCAGTACCAGGATGGCACCGAGCAGGATGAACATCGCATCGGCGCCCGTTTTCCAGTTTTCCATTGCTACCTCAATGCTCAAAATGGGAGCACGAGTATGCAAAATCCGTTCCAGATTGCGATGCAAAATGGGGAAAATAGCGCCGAGGCGGTGCGCGGCGCACTGGTGTGGCGTTTGCGGGTGAGTTGTCGGGTCAACAGTTGCGCGAACGGCGCAGGCCCCAGCGTCGAGCTTCGCCTCATTTTGGATCGTCGTGCGCCAAAAGCGGGCGCCGCGGGCGCCGGGCGCGGTCCAGAATGGTGCATCGACAGCAAGCTGAGGCCCCAGAGACCCGGGTTATTGCGTGTGCGCCGTACGATACGTGCCGGGCCTGAAAAGTGACGATTCCATTCAGGGAAAAGAGGGGTAAAACCCCCGCTAAGTCTTGCCAGAGAAGGATTTCCGGCCGTTTTCGTTGCTTCGGTGCCACTGGGGATTGCCCAAGGCGCAAAGGGCAGATTAGACTGCGCCGATCGGTAATTTGCCGGCAGGCAGATGTCCGGTGACGACGACCAACAAGGGAAATCTAGCCATGAATAAAGGTGAACTGGTATCGGCCATCGCCGCGGAAGCAGAACTCAGCAACGCCGCCGCCGAGCGCGCGCTGAACGCCGCGCTGGACAGTATCAAAAAGGCAGTGGCCAAGGGGGACTCGGTCACCCTGGTGGGGTTTGGTAGCTTCAGCTCGGGCAAGCGTGCTGCCCGTACCGGCCGCAATCCGCGCACCGGCGAAACGATCAAGATCCCGGCCGCCAAGACGGTGAAGTTCTCCGCCGGCCAGGGTTTCAAGGACGCCGTGAACAAGAAGAAGTAAGCAAGTTCGCGTTCTTGAAGCATGGAAAGCGGCCTTCGGGGCCGCTTTTCTTTTTGGGCCTGGCATCCACGCGCGGATTTGCGCCATGGGCGCGCCGCGTCGGGTTACACTGCCCGCGCCTCAGGCTCGATTTCTGGATATTCTGCGATGAACGATCTGTCCCACCAGCTTTCCATGACCGTGCTGATGACGCCGGACATGGCCAACTTCTCCGGCAACGTGCACGGGGGCACCATCCTGAAGTACCTGGACATGGTGGCCTACGCCTGCGCCAGTCGCTATGCCGGCCGCTATGTGGTCACGCTGTCGGTGGACCAGGTGATGTTCCGCCAGCCGATCCACGTGGGCGAACTTGTCACCTTCCTGGCCGCCGTGAATTACACCGGCCGCAGCTCGATGGAAATCGGCATCAAGGTGGTGACCGAGAATATTCGCAGCAAGGTGGTCCGGCATACCAATAGCTGCTATTTCACGATGGTGGCCGTGGACGACAACGGCGCGCCGGCCGAGGTGCCGCCGCTGCAACCGCGCGACGAGGTGGAGCGCCAGCGCGCCGCCGCCGCCCAGCAGCGCCGTGCGCTGCGCCAGGAAATGGAGCGCCGGCACGACGAGATCAAGGGTTCGGCAGACTGACCATGACGAAAATCCGCATGGGGATGATAGCCGTTGCCGGCCTGTGGGCGCTCTCCGGCGCCACGCAGGCCGAGGAAATCGGCAGCGTGAGCACGAATTTCCGCGTCACCGGCTCCGACAAGGTGGTGATCGAGGCCTACGACGATCCCCAGGTGGACGGCATCACCTGCTACGTCTCGCGCGCACGCACGGGTGGCATCAAGGGTTCGCTGGGCATGGCCGAAGACCCGCCCGAGGCGTCGATCGCCTGCCGCCAGGTGGGCCCCATCACCTTCAAGGGCCCGGTCAAGGCGCAGGAAGACGTGTTTTCCGAGCGGATGTCGATCCTGTTCAAGACCCTGCACGTGGTGCGCGCGGTGGACCGCAAGCGCAACACGCTGGTCTACCTGACCTATTCCGACCGCATTGTCAGCGGCAGCCCGCAGAACGCGGTGACGGCGGTACCGGTGCCGGCCACGACACCGATTCCAGTCAAGTAAGCCTCAGCCCCCTCAGCCCCCTCAGCCCCCTCAGCCACCTCAGGCTTCAAACAGCTTGCGCAGGTTGGATTTCAGAATCTTCCCATTGGGATTGCGTGGCAGCATCTCCCCGCTGACGATAATCCGCACCGGCACCTTGAACGCCGCCAGCTGCTGGCGCACGAAGTCCTGCAATTCCGCCTCCGTGGCCTGCATGCCCGGCTTCAGGCTTACTACCGCGCCGGGCTCCTCGCCCAGCGTGCGGTGCGGAATGCCGACCAGCGCCGCGTCCATGATGGCCGGGTGCGCGTACAGCGCGCTTTCCACCTCGATGCAGTAGATGTTCTCGCCGCCGCGGATCAGCATGTCCTTCATCCGGTCCACGATATAGAGGAAGCCGTCCGCGTCCAGCCGGGCGATGTCGCCGGTGTGCAGCCAGCCGTCGACGAAGGTCTTGGCCGTCGCCTCGGCCTTGTTCCAGTAGCCGTGTACCACGTTGGCGCCGCGCACCATCAACTCGCCGGTCTCGCCCACGGGCAGGGCGCGCCCAAAGCCGTCATCGATCTTCATCTCGCCAATCGGCAGGGCCGGACCGCTGCTGTCCGGCCGGAATACATATTCTTCCGCGCTGTGGCTGGTGAAGGTAGCCGAGGTCTCGGTCATGCCCCAGCCGATGCCGGGCGCCGCGTGCGGAAACACCTCCTTGATGCGCCGTACCAGCTCCGGCGAGGCCGGCGCGCCGCCGTAGTTCACGTTTTCCAGCGATGACAGATCGAAATCGCCACGCCGCGGATGTTCGATGAGCTGCCAGGCGATGGTCGGCACGCCGCCCGCCGCCGTGCAGCGTTCGCGCTCGATCAGCGCCATGGCCTGGAGCGTGTCCCAGCGATGCAGCAGCACGATCTTGCCGCCCGTCGCGAGTGCGCCATTGAGCACTGACATGCAGCCCGTGACATGGAAGAACGGCACCGCCAGCAGCACCGCCTTTTGCGGGGCGTTCGGATCGGGCTCCGGCACCGGCTCGCCGCGCCGCAACAGGTTGCGCAGCGGGCTGAACTGGGCCGCCACGGCCACCGAGGTGGCGTTGCGGTGCGAGCCCACGGCGCCCTTCGGCTTGCCGGTGGTGCCCGAGGTGTAGAAGATCGTCGCGTCCTCGTCGGGGTCCAGCGGGATGGCCGGCAGCGATTGGGAGGGCAGGCCGTTCCAGGCCGACGACGGGCCGATCACCGATTCGAGCGTGGCGATATGGGCGTCGCCGGCGACCTGCGAAAAGTCGCCGCTCTCCGGCAGCCGCGACACATAGACGCGCTCCAGCGCCGGGCAGGCGGGCAGGTGCTCGAGGATGCGGCCGAGCCGCTCGTTGTCGACAATGGCAATCCGGCTGCCCGAATCGGCCAGCCCGTATTCGAGTTCGGCGCCTGTCCACCACGCATTGAGCGGCGTGACGATGGCCCCCGCCAGCAGCGCGCCGAAGAACGCCACCGGCCATTCCGGCAGGTTGCGCATGGCCACGGCCACGCGGTCGCCCTTGCGTACGCCGTCCTGGATCAACTGGTGCGCCAACGCCGTGGCGGCCAGCGCGAATGCGCGGTAGCTGACGCGTTCTTCCTCATAGACGACGAAGGTCTTCTCGCCCCAGGCGGCGGCCACCAGGAACAGGTCGCGCAGCGTGGGCGGGGCGTTTTTCCAGACCGTCGTGGGAATGCCGCGGATCACGCGCGTCTCGGTTTCGAACGGCGCGCCGGGCGCGGTCAGGCGGGCGTGGGCTTCGGCGAGGGACATCACCGGCCACACGGCGGTTTGCTGAGGATGTTGCGACATGACTGCCTCCGGGGCTGCATTGCAGGTGGACGTGCAGAAACGCGAAGGGCGGCAGGGGCCGGAGCCACCGCCGCCCGGGAGGGGTGTGGGTCAGATCGTGACGCCGCCGTCCACGACCATCGCCTGGCCGGTCATGAAGGTGCTGGCGGCCGAGGCCAGGAAGCAGGCGGCGCCGGCAATCTCGATCGGCTCGCCGATGCGGCGCAGCGGGGCGCCCTGGGTCGACTGCTTGTAACGCTCCGGATCTTCCCACAGCGCGCGCGCGAAATCGGTCTTGATCAGGCCCGGGGCGATGCAGTTCACCCGCACGTTATGCGGCCCGAACTCCACGGCCAGGTTGCGCGCAAGCTGGAAATCGGCCGCCTTGGAGACGTTGTAGACGCCAATCGTCGGGGAGCCGCGCAGGCCGCCAATCGACGACACGATGATGATCGAGCCCTCGCGGCGTTCGATCATCTGCGGCGCCACCATCTGGATCAGCCAGTGGTTGGAGATGACATTGTTGTCCAGCACCTTGCGGAACTGGTCGTCCGTGACGCCGCTCATCGGCCCGTAGTAGGGGTTCGAGGCGGCGTTGCAGACCAGGACGTCCACCTTGCCGAAGGTGCGGTTGGTCTCGTCCACCAGGTGCTGGAGGTCTTCCTTCGACGAGATATTGGCCGGCACGGCGATGGCGGTGCCGGCGCCGTGGCGCGCGTTGATGGCGTCTACCACTTCGGCGCAGGCCTCGGCCTTGCGCGACGAAATGACCACCTTGGCGCCTTGCACGGCCATCTGCTCGGCGATGGCGCGGCCGATGCCGCGCGACGAACCGGTGATGATGGCAACCTTGCCCGACAGATCGAACAATGACATGGTGTCTCCTGAGGATCGCGGCGGTCCTGCCGTCGCTGGATATATGAGGTGCCGGCACATTATGGGGACGCCGCCCCCCTCAGTCCACCCGCAAAACGCCACGCCGGGGGTGGTATCAGCAAACTTTCTGCGGGCAATTCACGCGATGCATGACGCGTGCCGCAGCGTGGAATTCCCCGCTCCTACTCGCCGTTGTCGGCGGCGAGCACGCGCGGCAAGGTGCTGGCGAGCGCACCGCGCAGCGGCGCGTCCAGGGGGATGCCGAAGCGGTGGACCAGCAGGTCGATGACGGCATCGGCGGCTTCCAGCGTCTGCTTCTGGACGCTGCCGTCAGCGGCGCGCGCGGCGAACTGGCCGTTGCGCAGCGTCAGGCGCACCCCGTCCACCATCCGCGCCACCATCAGCGTCTGGGTGAACTGGCTGTCCGGATGGGTCGACACATACCAGTTGCGGGCCACGTAGTCGATCTTCGGCTGCGGGGTCAGGTCGAAGCGGTACATCACGCGCCAGTCGTCGGCGCCGCTGCCGGTGCCGGTGCCGCCGTCGGATCGGAATTCAAGGTCGTAGGCGTGGAGCGCGGTGCTGGCCGACTGCGCCGCCGGCGTGGGCACCAGCCGGAACGGCTGGGCCGGGTCCATCGGCAGAGACAGCGGCAGCGCGCGGTCGGGCGTGGTGCCGCCGAAGCCGACATCGGCGAGATAGCTCTCGTGCGCCACCTCCACGCGCAGCAGCATGTGCGACAGCCCGGTGGGCGGATGGTCCGGCGGCAGCCGCCAGCGCACGCGCGCGGCCAGGGGCACCACGGCATAGCCGAGCGCCTTGAGGGCGGCGCAGAACAGGGTGTTGAGCTCGAAGCAGTAGCCGCCGCGCCCTTCGGTGACGAGCTTTTCGAACACGTCCGACAGATCGATCCGTACCGGGCGGCCCGTCAGCGGATTCAGGTTCTCGAACGGGATATGGGCGAGCTGGGCCGCGATCAGCGCGTCCAGCGCGGGGCGGTCTGGGGTGGCCGGCGCGGCATCGAGGCC
This sequence comes from Cupriavidus sp. 2KB_3, assembly GCF_052115685.1. NCBI lineage: Bacteria > Pseudomonadati > Pseudomonadota > Betaproteobacteria > Burkholderiales > Burkholderiaceae > Cupriavidus > Cupriavidus sp. 2KB_3. The sequence continues at coordinate 120,029 of NZ_JBFRHD010000015.1, read as the reverse complement.
GATCCGCACCAGCCATGCCTGCAGCTGATCGGGCGAGAGCGGGGAGATTTCATCGACGGGAAGCATGGGTATCGCTGTCTCCGTGGGGGTGTGGGAGTGCCCCGGTGGCGGTTGGTTTGGCGAGAATGCCAGGCTGCGCAGACGGATTCCGCTTGGATTCCGCTTGGATTCCGCTTCGTCAGCGGTGGGGTAGACCCGGGCTGGCGCGCCCACTACTATAAGTCGACATCGCCACCGGCACCGATGCCCCACGCATGACAGGCATCCTCAGCCGGGCACCTCTCACAGGAGACGCCCCGTGAAAACCCTGATCGAGCATCTGTCGCATTACGCGGCTTATCACCGCGATCGCCGCAACATCGTCACCCATTTCGTCGGCATCCCGATGATCGTGCTGGCGGTGACCACGCTGCTGGGCCGGCCCGCCATGCCGCTTGGCGAGGGGGCGGCGTTGCTCACCCCCGCCATGGTCGTCTACGCGCTCTCGTGCCTGTTCTACCTGCGGCTGTCGTTCGGCTTCGGCCTCGCCATGGTGGTCATTCTGGCCGTATTCCTATGGGTTGGGGCATGGATTGCCGCGCTGCCGACGGCGGCCTGGCTCGCCTCGGGCATCGGCCTGTTCGTGGTGGGATGGATCATCCAGTTCGTCGGGCACTACTACGAGGGGCGCAAGCCGGCCTTCGTCGATGACCTCGTCGGGCTGCTGATCGGCCCGCTTTTCCTCGTGGCGGAGACCGCGTTTGCGATGGGCCTCGCCCGCGAAACGCACGACGCGATGGCCGCGCACGTGCACTGATCGGGTCAGATTCCGGATCTCCGGACACACGTCGCGCACGCCAAAGTGGGGGGACGTACCCCCTTTGCGCGTGCGCAAGGCCTGTTTGCAAGGCCGTTGCTGACGCAAAGCAGCGACAAAACCCGGGGTTTTCACTGGGTTTGACGTGCCTCATGTACGAAAACCCCTTGACTTGCGGTACTTTCCGCTATGATTCAGTGCGTACCGGCACCCGTGATTCGCAACGTGCCACTGCCGTAAGACGCAGCGATGCGTGGCGATGCGCCGGGACACATTCTTCAACTCACGTATATCGATATGGCGACCAAAGCGAAACCGACCACGAAGACTGCAACCAAGCCCGCTGCCAAGAAGGCACCGGCAACCAAGGCACCCGTGAAGGCTGCCGCCAAGAAGGCCGCCGCTCCGGCCAAGAAGGCTGCTCCGGCCGCTGCTCCGACTCCGAAGCCGCTGAAGGACACCTTCAACAAGTCGAGCCTGGTCGCTCACCTGGTAGCTCAGACCCAGCTGGAAGCCAAGGCCGTGAAGTCGGTGCTGGCCCATCTGGAAAACACCATCGTCAGCGCGCTGAACAAGAAGGGCGCCGGCGAATTCACGCTGCCGGGCCTGCTGAAGGTGACCGCGCAGCAAGTGCCGGCCAAGAAGAAGCGCTTTGGCAAGGACCCGTTCACGGGTGAAGAGCGTTGGTTCCCGGCCAAGCCGGCCAGCGTCAAGGTCAAGGTCCGTCCGCTGAAGAAGCTGAAGGACGCCGCGGCCTGATCGCCACGCATCTTTGGTAGTCCTGAAAACCCCACCCGCTCCGGCGCGTGGGGTTTTTTGTTGCTGGGATGCCCCGGCGATGAGGGCGGATCAGTACGCCTTGAAGTTGGCCGCCACGCGCTGGCGCAGGAAATCGCCCGCCGAGATGGCCGGGTACAGCCGCGCGGGGCCCTCGATCACCGCCTCGCGGTTGGCCTGGCAGAAGAACGCCAGGCTGTAGCGCGGGCCCATGTACTCGCCCGGCGCGGGGTTGCGCACGCGGTGGAAGTTGGACGGCAGGCGGTCATCGCTCCAGCGCATCAGCATGTCCCCGATATTGCACGTGATGACGTCCTCGTCCGGGGCGATGGGCGTCCACGCCTGCGCCTCCATCTCCTTGCCCGGGCAGACTTGCAGGCCGCCCTGGCCCTGGCGCTGGAACAGCAGGGTCAGGCAGTCGAAATCCGTATGGGCGCCGGCGCGCCAGAGTTCGAGCTTGTCTTGTGCCTCGGGCGGAATCGCGTAGTAGTGGAGCAGCCGCAGCGTGCTCTGGTAGTCCGGCGCGGCCGGGTCGTGAGCGCGCGTGAAGAAATCCGGATCGAAACCGAGCTTGTCGGCGAAGCAGGACAGGATCTTCATGCCGACCTCCCAGCACTGGCGCTCGAAGGCCAGCATGGTGGCCTGGAAGCCGGCCAGCTCCGCCTCAGTGGGCCACAGCGGCGCCATGTGCGGGCGGGTGATCTGGTAGGACTCCTTCTGGTCCGGCGTGCCGGTGGACGGCCGCACCTGCGCGCGAGACTCCCAGCCGGCGTTGTTGGCCTTCTGGAGCGGATACTGGCCCTTCACGGTTTCCGGCAGCGCGAAGAAGCGTTCGGTCATGGCGAAGGCTTCGCGCACGGCGGCGAGATCGATCCCATGGTTTGCCACCTGGAAGAAGCCGACGTCCACGGCCGCCTGCCAGAGTTCGTCGGCGATCTCGGCCTTGCGGCGGGAGTAGTCGGAGAGGTCGATGCGGCGAATCTCGCGCGCGCTGGTCTCGTGGCCTTGCGCGCCCATGCGCGATTCGCGGGCCAGTTCGTGGAGGGAGGAGGTGTCGTTCATGATCGTTCCGGAGTCAGGAAAGGGGGGCTGCGGCCCTGCCTTTCGCGCGATGACTGCCGGGGGATCTCGACCTCGGGATGATCTCTGGACGATCTCTTGAGCCCCGGTGCCAGTCGCGCAAGGGCGGGGCACGGACGTCAAGAGCAATTTCCTGCCGCGCACCGAGGGTGTGCGGTTGAACGCTTCTACTCTTCGGGGGGTGAGATTGCAGGTTTCGGGCCAGCCGGCTTGACCCGGGTTCGGGCCAGTTCCGGCCCGATGTGCGCCGTGATGGCGCAAGCCACGCCGCAGGATGGTGCGGCGCGCCCAAAAAAAACGCCGGCCCAGAGGCCGGCGTTCAGTTCTTCTCTCCCCACAAAGGGGAGGCAGAACCCGCTTACTGGGGTCCCAGCTTGCGGATCAGGGCGTCCAGCTTGCCCATTTCCTCTTCGGTCAGGTCCGTCAGCGGGGCGCGCACCGGGCCGGCGTCGTGGCCAACCAGCTTGGCGCCGGCCTTGACGATCGACACCGCATAGCCTTGCTTGCGGTTGCGGATGTCCAGGTACGGCAGGAAGAAGTCGTCGATCAGGCGACCCACGGTAGCGTGGTCGTCCGCCGCGATAGCGCGGTAGAAGTCCATCGCCGTTTTCGGGATGAAATTGAACACGGCCGACGAGTACACCGGCACGCCCAGCGCCTTGTAGGCAGCGGCGTAGACCTCGGCGGTCGGCAGGCCACCCAGGTAGGCCAGGCGGTCGCCGAGCTTGCGGCGCACGCGCACCATCGCCTCGATCTCGCCCACGCCGTCCTTGAAGCCGATCAGGTTCGGGCAGCGGTCGACCACGCGTTCCAGCAGGTCGGCGCCGATGCGCGAGTTGGCGCGGTTGTAGACGATCACGCCGCACTTGGTGGCCTTGCAGACCTCTTCAATATGGTTGGCGATGCCTTCTTCGCTGGCTTCGGTCAGGTAATGCGGCATCAGCAGGATGCCGTGCGCGCCCAGGCGCTCGGCTTCCTTGGCGTATTCGATGGCCACGCGGGTCGGGCCGCCGGCGCCGGCCAAGATGGGCACCTTGCCACGGCAGGTTTCCACCGCGGTGCGGATCACGTTCGAATAGTCCTGCTGCGTCAGCGAGAAGAACTCGCCCGTGCCGCCAGCTGCGAACAGGGCGGAGGCGCCGTACGGCGCCAGCCATTCCAGGCGCTCGATATAGGTGGACGCACGGAAGTTGCCCTGTGCGTCGAAGTCGGTCACGGGGAACGAAAGCAGGCCGTCCGAAATAATCTGCTTGAGTTCTTGCGGTGTAGTCATGTCGCTCATCCTGATCGCCACATGGCGAATAGTGTGGTTTGTTGATGGGGCAAGGCCCGTTTCGATGACCTCGCACCCAACTGCTGAGTGGATTCGAGATAAGTCATCGTACAACTAACAACTTGACGGTGCAAGGGCTAAGGGCACGATTGAGGGAAAACCCCGGCATTTTTGCTGGCACCGGGGGCGGGCACGCGGAGGCTGGCGTCACCTCGCCCAACCCGGCCGATCGCCCGCCAGACCGCAAGGAGATTGAAAGGGGCGGCAATCGGCCCGATGCCCGAAAGCAGGGCGATCTGCACCGATCTAGGGTAAACGCGCACTGTGTCTGACGGAACCGCATCCCTATAATCGCAGTCGTACGACGACATATCACAAGCCGGTCCACGCATCCTGCATCAGGTCCCCGGCTGTGAGGAGACCCCGATGAACGCAAGCCCCACTTCCAGCGCCGCCGCCGCGACTTCCGCCGAAGGCGCGCGCCGCACCAACGTCCGCTACTGGATTCTCCTGCTCATCTTCATTGTGACCACGGTCAACTACGCCGACCGGGCCACGCTGTCGATTACCGGCCCCGCCATGCGCGAGGAGTTCGGCTTCAGCGCCGTGCAGATGGGCTACATCTTCTCCGCCTTCAGCTGGGCTTACGTGATGGCGCAGATTCCGGGCGGCTGGCTGCTCGACCGCTTCGGCGCCCGCCGTATCTACGCGGCCAGCATCTTCGTCTGGTCGTTCTTCACGCTGCTGCAGGGCTGGCTGGGCGTGTTCGCCACCATCGGTTCGGCCATGACCGTGCTGTTCGCGCTGCGTTTCGCCGTGGGCCTGGCCGAATCGCCGGCCTTCCCGGCCAACGCCAAGGTCGTGGCCAGCTGGTTCCCCACCGCCGAGCGCGGCACGGCATCGGCCATCTTCAACGCCGCGCAGTACTTCGCCGCCGTGGTCTTCACGCCGCTGATGGCCTGGGTCGTCCATAGCTGGGGCTGGCACCACGTGTACCTCTGGATGGGCCTGATGGGCATGGCGCTGGCGCTGGTATGGCTCAAGATCATGCGCAGCCCGGCCACGCACCCGGCCGTGAACGGCGCCGAACTCGCACATATCGAGCAGGGCGGCGGGCTGATCCATATGAACGAGGGCGCCGGCCAGGGCTCCGAAAAGGCACCGGCGGGCTGGTTCTACGCCAAGCAGCTGCTTTCCAACCGCATGCTGGCCGGCGTGTACCTGGGCCAGTACTGCATCAACGTGCTGACGTACTTCTTCCTGACGTGGTTCCCGGTGTACCTGGTGCAGGCGCGCGGCATGTCGATCCTGAAGGCGGGCTTCGTGGCCTCCCTGCCGGCTATCTGCGGCTTCCTGGGCGGCGTGCTGGGCGGCGTGATCTCCGACAGCCTGCTGCGCAAGGGCTACTCGCTGACCTTCGCCCGCAAGCTGCCAATCGTGGTGGGCATGCTGCTGTCCGTGTCGATGATCGCCTGCAACTACGTAGACGCCGAGTGGCTGGTGGTCGGCATCATGGCCCTGGCCTTCTTCGGCAAGGGGATTGGCGCGCTGGGCTGGGCGGTGGTGGCCGATACGGCGCCCAAGGAGGTCATGGGCCTCGCCGGCAGCATTTTCAACACGTTTGGCAATATCGCCGGCATCGTGACGCCGATCGTGATCGGCTATATCCTCAGCGTCACGGGCTCGTTCAACGGCGCGCTGGTTTTCGTGGGCATCAACGCCCTGGTCACCGTGGTGAGCTACCTGGTGATCGTGAAGGACATCCGGCGCGTGGAACTGAAGCACGCCTGATATAGAGAGAAGACAAGGACCCCCCAACATGTCTGAACAGGATTCCCCGGTGGCCGCCCAGGCCGTGGCTGCCGACCCCAAGCCGCTGTACATCCGCATCCACGCCGACGACAACGTGGCCATCATCGCCAATGACGGCGGCCTGCCCGCCGGCACGGTGTTCCCGTGCGGCCTGACGCTCGTGGAACGCGTGCCGCAGGGCCACAAGGTGGCGCTGGTGGACCTGAAGCAGGACGACGCGGTCATGCGCTACAACGTGGTGATCGGCTACGCGCTGAAAGACCTGCCGCGCGGCAGCTGGATCAACGAACGCGTGCTGCGCATGCCCGAGCCGCCCGGCCTGACCGACCTGCCGATCGGCACGCGGGTGCCGGCGCCGCAGCCGCCGCTGGAAGGCTATACCTTCGAAGGCTTCCGCAACCCGGATGGCTCGGTGGGTACCCGCAACATTCTGGCGATTACCACCACGGTGCAGTGCGTGTCTGGCGTGGTCGAGCACGCCGTGCGCCGCATCAAGGCCGAACTGCTGCCGCGCTACCCCAATGTCGACGACGTGATCGGCCTGGAGCACACCTATGGCTGCGGCGTGGCCATCGACGCCCCCGACGCCGTGGTGCCCATCCGCACGCTGCGCAACATCGCCCTGAACCCCAACTTCGGCGGCCGCGCGATGATGGTGAGCCTGGGCTGCGAGAAGCTCCAGCCGGAGCGCCTGATGCCGCCGGGCACCATCCCCATCCAGACCGGCGCCGGCGAGGTGCAGGTGGGCGTGGTCTGCCTGCAGGATGACCAGCACGTGGGCTTCGGCTCGATGATCGACTCGATCATGACCATGGCGGAATCGCACCTCGAAGTGCTGAACGCGCGCCAGCGCGAGACCTGCCCGGTCTCGGAACTGGTGGTGGGCGTACAGTGCGGCGGCAGCGACGCCTTCTCGGGCGTGACCGCCAACCCCGCCGTGGGCTACGCCACGGACCTGCTGGTGCGGGCCGGCGCCGCCGTGATGTTCTCGGAAGTGACCGAGGTGCGCGACGGCATCGCCCAGCTCACCGCACGGGCCGCCACGCCGGAAGTGGCCGAGGCCATGATCCGCGAGATGGACTGGTACGACCGCTACCTGGATCGTGGCCGCGTGGACCGCAGCGCCAACACCTCGCCCGGCAACAAGAAGGGCGGGCTATCGAACATCGTGGAAAAGGCGATGGGGTCCATCGTCAAGTCGGGCAGCTCGGCTATCTCCGGCGTGCTGTCGCCGGGCGAGAAGCTGAAGCAGAAGGGCCTGATCTACGCCGCCACGCCCGCCAGCGACTTTATCTGCGGCACGCTGCAACTGGCCGCCGGCATGAACCTGCACGTGTTCACCACCGGCCGGGGCACGCCGTACGGCCTGGCCGAGGTGCCGGTGATCAAGGTGGCCACCCGCAGCGACCTGGCGCGCCGCTGGCACGACCTGATGGACGTGAACGCGGGCCGCATCGCCACCGGCGAGGCCACCATCGAGGATGTGGGCTGGGAGCTGTTCAACCTGATGCTGGATGTGGCCAGCGGCCGCAAGAAGACCTGGGCCGAGCACCACAAGCTCTACAACTCGCTCGCGCTGTTCAACCCGGCGCCGGTGACCTGAGCCAGCGTTACTCGCCGATGATCTGCTTGGTGAACACGGCGCGCTCCATCTCCTGCACGTTCACGCTGACCTGCACGTTCTGGCCGGCGCCGGGGCGCACCGCATCGGTGAGGACACCGCACACCGCCTGCGCGATCTGCTTGCGCACGGCCTGCTCGCGCCCATCCAGAATCCAGACCGTGGCGTGCACGAAGGCGCGGTCGCGGTTTTCCGTACCCTGGCGGTAGGTGGTCAGCGTCACGCAGCGGGACTTGATGTCCGGCTCGCCAAACTGGCCGGTGGCCAGCAGCGCGGCGTTGGCTTCATCCAGCAGCTCGTCCTGCGAGCAGGTCAGGCGGGTGTTTTCGGTGATTTCGATGATCAGTTGCGGCATGGCGGGAGCGTCGAAGGATCGGAGGGAAAGCCAGCATCGTACGGCAAACCGGCGCCCTCCGGGGAACCCCTCGGCTCAGGCCGCCACGCCGAACGCGGCCTCGATGCGGCGAATGTGGTCGCGCAGCAGCGGCCGCACCTTTTCCAGCAGATGCGCCGGCGGCACGATGGCGTTCGGGCCGCTGCAGCTGAGCGTCATCGGCGGCAGGGACTGGCCGGGCCGGAAGGCGAGGGCGATGGAGTTGATGTCCGGCAGCCATTCGCCGAACGATGTGGTGCAGCCGAGCCGGCGCGCCTCGTCACGGCTGGCGGAGAGCACGCCCTCGGCGTGGGCCGCGCTGACGCGGTCGTCGGCGCGGAACGCGGTCAGCGCCTGGCGCTGCTCGGCCGGCGGCAGGGCCAGGAGGTAGGCCCGCCCGGCAGCCGTGTTGAGCCCCGAGACGCGGCTGCCCACGGCCACGCGCAGCGTGAGGTAGCTCTCCGACTGGCAGTTCTCGTAGATCAGCATGCGGCCCCGGTCGCGCACGATCAGCGAGGTCACGCCCTGCGAGAGGTCCGCCAGTTCCTGCATGTAGGGCCGCGCCACGGCCAGCACGTCGGCGCCGGGCTGGCCGGCCGGTACCAGCGCCAGCGCGGAACTGCCCAGCCGGTAGCGCACCGGCTCCGTGAGCGCCTGCAGGTAGCCGAGTTCGGTCAGCGTGTGCGTGAGGCGCGAGACGGTCGATTTCGGCAGCCCGCAGCGCTGCGCCAGTTCGGCATTGCCGAGCTCGCTGTCGAAGGCGCGGAAGCACGCCAGCACGTCGAGCCCGCGCGCCAGCGCAGTCACGAAATGGCGGTCTTCCTTGCGGTTGTCCGCCTTGGGCGCGGCGGGCGGGAGGTCGGGGAGGGAATCGGCCTGGCTGTCCATGGTGCGTTGCTCAAAGGTTGCCGGCGGCAAGCTGCTCGCGCAGCTTCGCCTTGAGGATCTTGCCGGAGGGCGCCGCGGGCAGCTGCGCCACCACGCGGATTTCGGCCGGCATCTTGTAGGGCGAGAGGCGGTCGCGCAGGAAGGTGCGCAGCGCGGGCTCGTCCAGCGTCATGCCGCCGCGCACCTCGACGAAGGCGATCACTTCCTCGTTGCCCTCGGTGGCCCGGCCCACCACGGCCGATTGCAGCACGGCCGGGAACGCGTTGAGCGACTGCTCGACTTCTTCCGGGTACACGTTGAAGCCCGAGTGGATGATGATTTCCTTCGAGCGGCCGACGATGGACACCGCGCCGTCCGGGTCGATGCGCGCGAGGTCGCCCGTATGGAGCCAGCCGTCGGCATCGATGGTCTGCGCCGTGAGATCCGGGCGCCGGTAGTAGCCCTTCATCACGTTGGGGCCGTGCACCAGCAGTTCGCCGCTGCCGTCCGGCAGGGGGGAGCCCAGGCGGAGCTCCACATCCGGCACCACCGGGCCGACCGAGCAGTCGGTGCGCGGCGCATCCACGCGGGTCTGGCACACGGTGGGCGAGGTCTCCGTCATGCCGTAGCCGTTGTGCAGCACGATGCCGAAGGCGTCCTCGAACGAGGCCTTGAGCGACGCCGTGAGCGGCGCGCCGCCCGACTGCGCCATGCGCAGCGACGGCGTGCGCAGCGACTGGCCCTGCGCGCGGCTCCATTCGATCACCTTGGCGTACATGGCCGGCACGCCGTGCAGCACGGTGAGCTGTTCCTCGACCAGCGTGCGCGCCAGCTTCTCCGGGCGGAAACGCGGCTCGTAATAGACCGTGGCGCCGTTGGACACCGGGCCCACCAGCAGCACGGACAGGCCATAGACGTGCGAGATCGGCAGCACGCCATAGACCCGGTCGCCGGCCTGCACGCGGGCCTGCAGACGGTTGGAATGGCCGATGAACATCAGGTTGGCGTGCGTCAGCATCACCGCCTTCGAGGCCCCCGTGGTGCCCGTCGTATAGATCAGCGCGGCCACCTGCTCGCGGGCCTCGGCGGCCACCGGCTCGGCCACGGCCGTCTCGTCGATGGCGCTGACCAGCAGCTTGCCGACGTGCGCCCACGCCGCCGCATCGGCCCACTGCGCGCCGCGCGCCAGCCCGTGCTCGCGGGCTTCGGGGAAATCGTTGTCCAGATAGAAGGTCACGCGCGCGCCGGCGTGCTCGACGATATTGGCGATCTCGCGCGCCGACAGCCGGGCGTTGACCGGCACCGACCACGCGTCGATGGCGCTCAGCGCCAGCAGCAGCACGGCGCAGCCGACGCTGTTCTCGGTGACCAGCACCACGCGGTCGCCGCCGCGCACGCCGAGCGCGGTCAGCGCCTGGGCGGTCTCGCGCACGGCCAGGTCCAGTTCGCCATAGCGCAGCGCGCGGTGGGCATCCATCACGGCCACGCGGTCAGGATGGCTGGCCACCCACGGCCCCATGGTCTGGTGCAGGCGCTGGAAAGCCGGGCGGAAAGCGTTGGATTGGGCGGGGGTTGACGCGTGACCAGAACGGTCCGCGGGGGAAGCGGTACTGCGCATGCATGTCTCCGGGCAAGGCTTCCGGCGTGAAGTCGCCGGTATTGATGCGTCGCATCGTCCCATCGATCCGCGGGGGCTGTCAACCGCAGCGTGGAATCCACGTTCTGCAATGCAGAATTACGATAGGGCGCACGTGGGACGCACATTTGGGCTTTTCGCGACATGTATCCAATGTCTATACCGCGGAAACCCGCCAAAATGCGATGCCTGAAAGACAATGCAGATGAGAACGCTTATCATTGCGGCTTTTACGGAATTCGCAGCAACATGAAGCAGGGCATTTCGACCAGTTATCGCGTGGCGGTCGCCTCGCGGGCGATCGCCGGCATCCTGGGCGGCTACGGGCTCGCGGCACTCGCCACGGGCTGCGTCGCGCTCGCGCTGGCACGCTGGACCGGCATGGCGCGCGCCGAGGCGGTGGTCACCGCCTCCCTGCTGTCGTTCCTTTGGTACGCGCTGGCCGTGATCTGGGTGTTCGCCGTCGATTCGGCATGGCGCGCCTGGATCGGACTGGCCGTGCCCTGCGCGGCCCTGGGACTGGGCTGGCTGGCCCTGCGGAGCGCGTAATGGCCGAATTGCGAAAGGGTCAGGGGCTGCGCCAGTCGATGGCGTGGCTGCATACGTGGTCGGGCCTGCTGGTCTGCTGGGTGCTGTTCCTCGTCTTCTGCGGCGGCACCGCCAGCTATGTGAAGGACGAGATCACGCTGTGGATGAAGCCCGAACTGCACGCGCGGCTGGGTGGCGACATCTCCGCCGCCACAGCCAGCCAGGCCGCCGAGGGCGCCATCGCCTTCCTCCGCCAGCAGGCGCCCAATGCCGAGCGCTGGTTCATCAATCTCCCCGACGACCGCCGTCCCACCACCACGGTGTCCTGGCTGCGCCAGCCGCGCCCCGAGGATGCCGGCAAGGGCAACCGCGCCCGGCTGGAGACGCGCACGCTGGACGCCGTGACCGGCACCCCCGTGCCCGGCGCCCGAGAGACGCGCGGCGGCGAGTTTCTCTACCGCCTGCATTTCGACCTCCACTACATGTCGGCGATCTGGGCGCGCTGGATCATCGGCTTCTGCACCATGTTCATGCTGGTGGCCATCCTGAGCGGCGTGATCACCCATCGGCGCATCTTCGCGGACTTCTTCACCTTCCGCGCCCGCAAGGGGCAGCGCTCGTGGCTCGATGCGCACAACGCCACCGCCGTGCTGGCGCTGCCGTTCCACCTGATGATTACCTACACCGGCCTCGTGACGCTGCTGTTCATGTACATGCCGTGGGGCGTGCAGGCGGTCTACCAGGGCGATACGAAGCGGTTCGACGCCGAACTGGGCCTCCGCGCGCCGCGCGTGCAGGCCGCCGGCGTGCAGGCGCCGATGGCCCCGGTGGGGCCGATGCTGGCGCAGGCGATTGCCCGGTGGGATGGCGTGGCCCCGGCACGGATCAGCGTGGAGCGCCCCAACGACGCCAACGCCATCGTCACGATGACCCGCGATGCGGGCCACAGCCTGTCTTCACTCCGTCCCACCGTCGTGTTCGCCGGCACCACCGGCGCATTCAAGGAAACGTTTGGCGACGATCCGGGCAATGCCAGCGCCACGCGTGGCGTGATGGTGGGCCTGCACGTCGCGCACTTCGCGCCGCCGCTGCTGCGCGCGTTGTTCTTCGCCTCCGGGCTGGCTGGCTGCCTGATGGTGGCAACCGGCGCGCTGCTCTGGGCCGTGAAGACGCGCCAGAGCCACGCACGCACGATTGCCGCCACCGGCCGCACGCCGTTCGGGCTGCGGCTGGTGGAGGCGCTCAACCTCGGCGTGATTGCCGGCCTGCCGATTGCGTTCGCCAGCTACTTCTGGGCCAACCGGCTGGTGCCGGTGGGTATCGCGCAGCGGCCCGACATGGAAATCCGCATGTTCTTCACAGCCTGGGCGATCGCGGCGCTGGTCGCCCAGATCCGCCCGACGCGCGGCATGTGGCGGGTACTGCTGGGCATTGGCGCCGTACTGTTCGCGGGCCTGCCGCTGCTGAATGCGCTGACCGGCACCGACCATCTGGGCGTGACGCTGCTGCATGGGCCGGCAGTACTGGCGGGCTTCGACCTGACCGTGCTGGCGATTGGCGTGGGGCTGGGCGCGGCGGCGTGGTGGCTTGGGCGCCCGCGTCCGGCGGCACGTGGCGCCGGTGCGTCGGCGCGCACGGGTGCCATGGGGGAGGCGTCATGAGCGTACCCGCCATGTGGCCGGTCTGCGTGGCCGGCATCGGATTTGCCGTGGGCGGCTTTACCTGGCTGGCCCAGACCATCGACCGGCATCACGCCGACATCTTCGGCCGGGGCGCCGAGCCGCCGCCGGCTCGCGTGCGCCGCCTGCGCTGGCAGGGCTGGATCGCGCTGGCACTGGCACTGGCGGCCTGCGTGGCGGCCCAGGGCTGGGCCTTCGGCGTCATCTATTGGGCCGGCCTGCTTACCGTCAGCGCCCTGACGGTGGTGGGCGCCTTCTCTTATGCACCGCAGGTCACGCCGCGCATCGCGCGCGGCGCGATCGGCATCGGTGTGGCTGCCGCGCTGGCCGCGATCCTGATCGTGCAGGCGTAGCAGTACGAACGAGCGTCGCCGTCAGAGCGACGCCGCCATCCAGACGGATACGGGAAAAAACCCGCCCGCCGCGATCAGCGGCGCGGACGGGCATGAAATCGTTTTACTTTGGGAGTGTCACCTTGTCTTATTCCGTACCGCGTGCCGGACGTGCGTCCCGCACGCCGCTGCGCCATCTCGTGGCCGCATTGGCCGCTGCCGGCTTGTTGCCGACCATCGCCTTCGCCCAGGAGGCGACCCAGCCAGCCGCCACGGCGGAGAGCGCAACGCTGCCCGCCGTGACCGTGCATGCTGACGCCTCGCCAGACCCTTTGCCCACCCCCTATGCCGGCGGGCAGGTCGCGCGTGGCGGCCGCCTTGGCGTGCTGGGCAACCAGGACTTCATGGACGTGCCGTTCAGCGTGACGTCGTACACGTCCCAGCAGATGCAGAACCAGCAGGCACGCAGCATTGCCGGCGTGCTGGCCGATGATCCGGCGATCCGCACCGCCTACGGTTTCGGCAACTTCGCCGATACCTTCGTGGTGCGCGGCTTCCAGCTGACGACCGACGATATCCAGTACAACGGCCTGTTCGGCATCGCGCCGCGCCAGCTGGTGGCAACGGAAGGGCTGGAGCGCGTGGAAGTGTTCCGTGGCGCCAGCGCCTTCCTGAACGGCGTGTCGCCCGGCGGCACCGGCACGGGCGGCATGATCAACCTCGTGCCCAAGTACGCCACGGCGGCGGACATCACGCAGGCGACCATCGACTATACGAGCGACTCGCAGGTGGGCGGCCATGTGGATGTGGGCCGCCGTTTCGGCAAGAACCGGGAATTCGGCGTGCGCGTCAATGCCATGGCGCGCGGCGGCGATACCCCGGTGGACAACGAAAGCCGCCAGCAGCGCCTGTTCACGCTGGGCCTGGACTACCAGGGCGACGCGTTCCGCGTGAATGCCGACTTCGGCTACCAGAAACAGCGCATCAACCAGGGCCGCAGCACGGTCCAGCTGTCGGGTACGGCCCTGCCGGCGGTGCCGTCCGCCTCGACCAACTTCGCCCAGCCCTGGACGTATTCCGAGCTGGAGGACACCTACGGCACGATCCGCGCCGAGTACGACGTCACCAGGGACTGGACCACCTACGCTGCCTTCGGCGCGCATCACACCAACGAGTTTGGCAGCTACAGCGGCGCGAACGTCGGCAACAACGGCTTTGGCACGGCCACGCGGCTGACCACCCCGTTCAAGCAGGATACGTACACCGGTGAAGTGGGCGTGCGCGGCCGCTTCGTGACCGGCCCGGTCAAGCACACGGTCAACCTGAGCTGGTCCGGTCTGGAGCAGGCGAAATCCAACGCCTTCCAGTTCTCGCCGTCGTTTGCGACCAATCTCTACAACGCGCCGACCGTGCCGTACCCGGCCGCCTCGACCACGGGCAATATGGCCGATCCGAACGTGACGGGCCGGGTCAACATCAACGGGGTGTCGTTCTCGGACACGCTGTCGTTCCTGAACGACCGTGTGCTGCTGACCGGCGGCGTGCGCCAGCAGGTGATGAACATCCGTGGCTACGCAACGGCCACGGGCGTGCAGACGGCGAACTACAGCGAGTCCGCCACGTCGCCGATGTTCGGCCTGGTGGTGAAGCCGCTCCAGAACGTCTCGCTGTACTACAACTACATCGAGGGTCTGGCGCAGGGCGGCACCGCGCCGTCCAATACGATCAACGCCGGGCAGGTGTTCGCGCCGGCCAAGTCGAAGCAGCATGAAGTGGGCGCGAAGTACGACGCGGGCAGCTTCGGCAGCACGCTGGCATTCTTCCAGATCGAGCAGCCCACGGGCGTCACGCAGGGCAATGTGTTCGCCGTGCGCGACCAGCGCAATCGCGGCGTAGAGTTCAGCGTGTTCGGCGAGCCGCTGCGCGGCGTGCGCCTGCTGGGCGGCGTGTCCTATATCGACTCCAAGGTGTCGAACACGGGCAGCGCCAGCACCGAGGGCAAGCCTGGCGTGGGCGTGCCGATCTACACGCTGACCCTCAGCGGCGAGTACGACCTGCCGTTCCTTCCGGGTGCGACGGTGTCCGGCCGCTATATCCAGACCGGCCGCCAGTCCGCCAACACGACCAACACCATCAGCCTGCCGTCGTGGAACCGCTTCGATCTGGGGGCGCGCTACACGTTCAAGGCCTCGCAGCTGCGCTATACGGTGCGCGCGGGCGTGGAGAACCTCGCGGACAAGGACTACTGGGCGTCGTCGAGCGGTGGCATCCTGGTGATTGGCCAGCCGCGTACCTTCAAGCTGTCGATGACCGTGGACTACTGAGTCCGCAACCAGTCGCGCGGGGACTGGCCGACCTTGGCCAGGAACGCGCGCGACAAGGCCGACGGGTTGGCGTAGCCCAACTCGTCGGCCATCAGTTTCAGCGGCATGCCGTCTCGCAGGCGGGCCTGCGCGAGACTGATACGCCAGTCGGCCAGATAGTCGGCTGGCGTCTGTCCCACCACCTCCCGAAACGTCGCCGCGAACGCACTGCGCGACATCCCGGCGCACCGCGCCATCGACTCCACGCCCCATGCTTCGCCCGGTGCCTCGTGCACGGCCACCAGTGCCCGCGCCAGGCGCGCATCGGACAGGCCCGTGATCAGGCCCGGCTGGATGCCGGCCTGCTCGGGATGGTCGAGCAGCCAGCGCAGCAGCTGGATCAGCACCACCTCGAACAGCCGGTCGGCCAGCAGGCGCTGGCCGCAGCGCACCCGCTCGGTCTCGGCGAACAGCAGCGCGAGCGCGGGATCGAGCCCCTCCACCTGCGCCAGCGGCAGCACGATCAGCGGCGGCAGGGCGCGCGCCAGCGGATTCATCGCCCCGCCATCGAAATCGAGCGTGGCGCAGGTGAACTGGGACCCTTCCGCCGGCGGATTGTGGAAGGTGTGGACGGTGTAACGCGGATAGAACAGCAGCGATGGCTCCTCGATCACCAGCCGGGTGGGCAGGGCGCTCGCGCCGTGGGTGACCTCGGTGCGCCCCTCGCGCAACACGTGGAGGAAGCCCCGGCCGGCTTCATCGAAGCGGGTGACACCGCAGAGCGGCCCGGCGTGGAACAGGTGCGCGCGGATGCGGAAGCGTTCAAGCAGCGCGGAGAGGCGATCGGGCTGGGATTCTGGCAGTGCGGACATGGGCCTGGACGAAAAGGATGGTTTCGTGGACGAATTGTATCCTTTCGTACGGCGTCTGCGGCCATAGTGGAGACACCCCGGAGGCAGGCGATGAAGCCGGCACCCGGGAGCCAACCCATCTCTCTATATATAGGAGTTCATCATGACCGCACGTGTTTCCCTGCCCGACGCCAGCAACGCCCCCGCCGGCAGCACCGCCGCCCTGGCCCAGATCCAGGCCGCCTTTGGCACGACCCCGCAGATGTTCCGCGCTGTGGCCAATTCGCCGGCCGCGCTGCAATCGATGTGGGGCGCGTTCGGCGCGCTCGGCGGCGGTGTGATTCCGGCGCAGCTTGGCGAGAAGATCGCCGTGGCCGTTGCCGACCGCAACCGTTGCGAATACTGCCTGGCCGCCCATACGGCGCTGGGCCGCAAGGCCGGCGCCACCGCCGAGGAGATGGTCGCCGCCCAGGCCGGGCGCGCCGAAGATCCCCGCACCGCCGCCGCGCTGACCTTCGCGCTGAAGCTGGTGAACGACCGGGGTCAGGTGACCGACGCCGACGTGGCCCAGCTGCGCGAAGTGGGCTTCGGCGACGAAGAGATCGTGGAAATCGTCGCCCACGTCGCGCTGAACCTGTTCACCAACTACATCAACGTGGCGCTGAACGTGCCCGTGGACTTCCCCAGCGTGAAGCTCAACCCGCGCTAAGCCGTTAAAGCGCGTCTAGCGCAGCAAGTTCGACCGCGCCAGTTCGATGACCTCGTCGGCGCGGCCGTTCATCACGGCCTTCATCGCCCACAGGCTGAAGCCCTTGACCTGCTCCGCCTTCAGGGACGGAGGCATCGCCAGTTCCTGCGTGTTGGTCACCACGTCGAGCAGGGCCGGCCCGTCATGCGCGAGCATGGTGGCGATGGCCTCCGGCAGTTGCAGCGGGTCTTCCACGCGCTGGGCATGCACGCCGATGGCGCGCGCCATGGCCGCGAAGTCGGGGTTACGCAGTGACGTGCCCGCCTCCAGGAAGCCAGACGCCTTCATCTCCAGCGCGACGAAGCCCAGCACGCTGTTATTGAAGATCACCACCTTGACGGGCAGGCCCTGCTGGGCCAGCGTCAGGAAATCCCCCATCAGCATCGCAAAACCACCATCGCCGGACAGGCTGATGACCTGCCGCCCCGGACAAGCCGACTGGGCGCCGATGGCCTGCGGCAGTGCGTTCGCCATCGACCCATGCGCAAGCGAGCCGATCAGCCGCCGCTGGCCGTTCATGCGCAGGTAGCGCGCGGCCCAGATCGTCGGCGTGCCGACGTCGAAGGTGAAGACGGCGTCCTCGGCGGCCTGCTCGCTCAGCAGGCGGGCCAGGTACTGCGGGTGGATCGGCTTGCGGCCGCTGTCGCCGGTGGCCAGGTCGTCCAGTTGGCGGCGCGCGTCGCGGTAGTGGCGCAGGCTCGCCGCCAGATGGGCCTCGTCGGTCTTGGGGGTGAGGCGTGGCAGCAGGGCGTCCAGCGTGGCGCCGACATCGCCCACGAGCCCCATGTCCAGCCGCGTGCGGCGCCCGAGGTTTTCCGGGCGAATATCGATCTGCACGACCTGCGCGCCCTCGGGGTAGAACTGGCGATACGGGAAATCGGTGCCGAGCATCAGCAGCGTGTCGCATTCCTGCATGGCGTGGTAGCCCGAGCTGAAGCCGATCAACCCGGTCATGCCCACATCGTACGGATTGTCGTATTCGATATATTCCTTGCCGCCCAGGGCGTGCACCACGGGTGCCTTCAGCATGGCCGCAAGCTGGACCACCTGGTCGTGGGCACCAGCGCAGCCGCGCCCGCACAGCAATGTCGTGCGCTGGCTGCCGCGCAGCAGGCTGGCCAGTGCATCGAGCGAGGCGGCGTCCGGCGTGACAACCGGCGCGCGCAGGGCAATCGCGGCGGGCGCGGACTCGGCGAAGGTGCCCTCGCGCAACGCCACGTCGCCGGGAATCACGATCACGGCCACGCCCCGGCGGCCCACCGCGGCGCGGATCGCGGACTCGAGCACACCGGGCAACTGCTCGATGCTGGTGACAAGTTCGCAGTAATGGCTGCACTCCCGGAACAACTGCTCGGGGTGGGTTTCCTGGAAGTAGCCACGCCCGATTTCGGCGCTCGGGATATGGGCGGCGATGGCCAGCACCGGCACGCCAGACCGGTGGCAATCGAACAAACCGTTGATCAGATGCAGGTTGCCGGGCCCGCAGCTTCCGGCGCAGACGGCCAGCTTGCCGGTCAGGTGCGCTTCGGCGCCCGCCGCGAAGGCGGCAGTTTCCTCGTGGCGGGTGTGGATCCAGTCAATGTCGCCGCGCTGGCGCAGCGATTCGGTAATGCCGTTGAGGCTGTCGCCGACGACGCCGTAGATGCGTTCGACGCCCACCGCGTGCAGGACGCGGGTGATGAGGTCGGCTGCGTGGATGGCCATGGTGCTCTCCTTGTGCGATCGGTGCCTGCGAGCGAGGCGGAATTCCAAGGTACAAGGGTAGGCGGTGAGCGACGGCGAGGATAGCGCGCGGGGTCGGTCCTTTCCGATCCGCACGGCGCGCCGGCAGGGCGAATGCGCTGTGGCCAATGAAAAAGGCCGCCTTGGAGGCGGCCTTGTGAGGGGCGCGGAGCCGCTCAGGCGTGCAGCGCGGCCGGTTGCAGCGATTGGCCGGTCAGGCTGGCCACGGCGATGGCCATGGCCTGCTCGCGGGCCTCGGCGGCGGCCGGCGCGGGCATGAAGCGCTCGGGGGCTTCGCGCGCCAGTTGTTGGAGGTGGCGCAGCTTGGCCTGGAGGCCGGGTTCCACGCGCGAATCGGGCGTCACCGTCGACGGGCAGGCCACGCCGAGGATGTCCAGCGCCTGGCGGAAGTTCTCCACCGTCAGCCCCTCGGCCGGATTCACCTGCACGAGGTGGCGGCGCTGCGCTGCCGTCATCGACGACGGGGCGGCCGTCGACAGGATCACCCAGCTACCGGGTGCGGCGCGCTGCGTGAACCAGGCGTCGATCTCGGCGCCATGACCGCCCGCCACGCGCGGGGTCATGCCTTCCACCTGGAGGTCGAGCTGTTGCAGGATCGCGGCGGGGGTGCCACGACGCCAAGCGTCGGACACCACCACGCGGGCGCCGGCAATGCCGAACAGCCGGCGCAGGAAGCCCAGCGCGATCGGATCGAAGAAACGGACATCCCTCAGGGTGCCGCTCGTTGGCGTACCGCCCAGGCGGGCAGCGGAGCGGTCCGAGTAGAGGACGCCGGGTACGTCCAGCATGATGAGGCGTTCAGACATGATTTCCCTGTGGTAGTCGGTGCTGTTTTGGTCGAGACAAGCGTACTCGGCAATTCGGCCTCTGCGGCGCCACAAAACGTGCGTAAGTGCAACAGTTCTGTAACTTCTACACCGGAGGCGTAAATGCCCGTTACCCCTTGTTCTCAAATGTTTCTGCCCGACACACCTGCCTGATGCCGGGGTCGATTCCGGCGCGGATGCGGGCGCAATGGAGATGAAAACGAGCGCGCCTGCACATCGGTTGACATAACTCGATTAGGGGAATTACTAGGATTTACCCGAGGCGGGAAGGGGCGGTGGGAATGGCGCTGAAACCGGAGGGGGCGGCTTACCGCTTACGCAGTAAACGCATTTCGAAATGCTCGAATGATTGCTGGCACGCCGCGCTGCAAAACAACACGGTGGGACCCACGGGCTGCTCGCAGCCATGACAGGCGCCGCACGGCTTGAGCCGTGGCGCCCAGTCGCGGCCCGCCGCGTCCAGATCATCATGAAAGGACGAATCGTCCTGCACTGCCTTGCGTAGCGCCATGCCAGGTCCTTGCTGTGCGTCCCGGTTGAGAGGCAAGCGAACATGCTAGCCGGGCTGTGGCCCGGAAAGAATCAGCATTCGCTTATTTACGACAGCAAAGACCGGAAACTTTAACAATGGCGTGACATTGGTGCGGTGCAGCGTGGCCGGGCTACTGGAACTGGAAGCGGGACACGTCAGATTCCAGCGCGGCGGCTTCCTCGTCGAGCCGGTTGGCGTGCAGCGCTACCGTGTCCACGAGCGCGCTGTTCTGCGCCCCGGTCTGCTCGAGTTCCGCGAGGGCATCGCCCACGGTGCGGATGCCGGCGGCCTGTTCCTCGGCCAGCGCACGCAGATGGCCCGCGAGGCTGTGGCTGCGGTCGACCGCCGATTCGATGCCTTCCATCGCCGCCACCACGCTGCTGCTGAGGCTGGCGCTGCGTTCGATCTCGCGCGTGGCGTCGCCGACGATGCCGCCGATTTCGCGCGCGGCGTTGGCGCTGCGCTGGGCCAGCGCGCGTACCTCCTGCGCGACCACCGCGAAGCTGCGTCCCGCCGCGCCGGCGCGCGCGGCTTCCACGGCGGCGTTGAGCGCGAGAATGTTGGTTTGAAACGCGATGCCCTCGATCACCGTGACCACCTCGGCGATATTGCGCGAGTGGCCCAGCACGGTGGCCATGGTCCCGTTCATGTCGCGCACCACCGCCATGCCGGCGCCCGATGCGGTGCGTGCCTCGTTGGCCATCGTGCTCGACTCATTGGCCTGCTCATGCACCTGTTCGACGAGCGCGGTCAGGCGCGCCATGCTGGCCGCCGCGTGGCGCAGGGCCTCGGCCTGCTGCGCGGTGCGCGCCGCGAGTTGCTGGTTGCCGTCGGCAATGTCGCCGCTGGTGGCTGTGATCTCGTGGGCGGATTCCTGAATGCGGGCCAGCACGCCGGCCAGTTCGTCGCGCATGCCGGCCAGGAAGTAGAGCAGGCTGGTTTGGTCGTCCTTGCGCAGGGCGATATGCGCGGTCAGGTCGCCGCTGGCGATGCGATTGGCTGCCGCCGCCGCGTCGCGCGGCTCGCCGCCGAGTTCGCGCGTCAGGCTGCGCGCCGCGAACCACGCCAGCGCGCCAGCCGCCACGAAGCTGGCCACCAGCAGCGCGGCCATCAGCGTTTGCGCGCCGACCTGGCTCGCGGCAACGCCGGCCACAGTGTCGGCAGCCTGCCGCTCCATGCCGGCGCGCGTGGTCTCCATCAGCGCGCCGAGCTTTTGCAGTTGCTCGCCCAGGAAGTGACCATCGACGGAGACGGCGCTGTCGAACTGGAGGGCGTCCAGCGGCTGCTTGTTGATCAGCGCTACATAGCCTTGCATCAGCTCGCCCGCCGCCGCGCGCTCCTTTTGCAGCGCCTGTGCCTGGCGCGGCGCGGCCTGGCGCACGCCGTCCACGGCGGCGTCCAACTGGCGCATGGCCTGTTGGATGTCCGCGCCGGCAGCGTCGCGCTCGGTGGTGCTCGTGGCCAGCGTCAGCGCGAGTTGCGCGCGGCCCAGCGTGGCCAGCGCAGCCTGCGCGCGCTCCGCCGAGATGGCGCCGCGCATATCGCGTTGATACAGCGTGTCAGTGTCCTGCTTGAGGGAAACCAGATTGAGGATGCCGATCAGGCCGACCACGGCCCCGAAGACATAGACCAGGATGAATGCGGCGGACAGCCGCGCCGCCAGCGGCAGTCGCAGCAGCCGTTGCCACACGGCTTCGCCGCGTGCGCGCGGCAGACTCAATTGGATGGCTTGCAACACGAAACACACTCCTGCCGGGGTTGCCCCGGCCATGCCATGACCCGATGCCCGCCGCGTGGCTGCCTGGCCGTGCCGCCCGGTTGTGGTCGGCCGGGGCATGTTCCCGTTGCGGTGCGCCGCCATGCTCGGCGAACGGTGTGACGCAGGCGTGACACCCTCGCACAGGCAGGGGAGATGGGCGCAGGCTGGGCGGGCTGGCTACGGCTGCAGCAGGGGCTGGCCGGGCGGGCCCGTCAGGTCGGCGCGGACGGTCTGGTCGAGGATGTCGAGCCGGTAGCCCTGCGCGTAGACGACGTTGACGGTGACGCCGTTGGCCGGGCAGAGGTCAAGCGTGCGCCGCATGCGCGAGACCAGCCCCGCCAGCGCGCGCGAGAGCGGCGGCAGGTCATGACCCCAGATCATGTGTTCGATCCGCTTGCTGGCCAGGATGCGGCCTACGTTGGCAAACAGCAGCGTGGCCAGGTCGAACTCCTTCGGCGTCATGGCGATGCGGCGGCCGTTCAGCATGGCAAAGCGGCCGGGGCTGTTCAGCTCGTAGGGGCCGGCGCGCATCGGCAGGTTGTTGCGGAAGCGTGCGCCGCACATGCGCCTTCGCAGGGCGGAGATGCGCGCCAGCAGCACGCGGTTGCTCAGGGCTTCGAGCACGTAGTCGTCGGCGCCGGCGTCGAGCGCCTCGACGAGGTCGTTGTCGTTGTTATGCTGCCCGCCGATCATGATGATCGGCATGTCGCGGGCCCGTACGGCGCGCACGGCACGGATCACGTCGATTGCGGAAATGTCGTGCAGGTCGCGGTCGACCAGCAGCATGTCGTAGCTGTCGTGGCTGAGGCCGTGGATCAGGTCCCGTCCGGCAAGGAACAGGGTGCACTGGAAACCCGCGAGGGAGAGCAGGTCCTGGATGGGGTGGAGGCGGGCCGCACGGCTAGCCAGTAAGGCGATGTTGGTTGAAACACTCATGCTGCAACTACCAGAAAACTGAAACGGATTGACGGAGAGGAACCGTCAGAGCGTAGCGGTGGCATGCCTGGCCGGACAATCGTCATTCCCTTAAATGTGGGGCAGCGGCGTCGCGGCGGCGGGCTTATCCACAGAACGTGTGGATAACTGGCAGGCGGGCGGAGGCGCACCGGCGTCGGCACGCCATTGCATCGGCGCGCCTAAAAATGAGGCAGCCGCGCAGGCATATGGCGATCGGGGGGATGCCCTCATGTGACGGGTATGCCAGAATGAGGCTCAATCCATGTACGGGCCCGCAGCGCCGAACCATCCGCCAATGTTGATGAGTCCTAGCGTGATCGCCGCAGTGATGGTCGCCTTCCACATCGTTGGCGTGATGGCCGCGCTGCATGCCGTGATGACGGTCCGCACCGCGCCCGGTGCCATTGCGTGGGCGGGGTCGCTGGTGATGATGCCGTACTTCGCGCTGATTCCGTACCTGATCTTCGGCCGCAGCACCTTCGCCGGCTACGTCAACGCCCGCCGTTTCAACAACGACCGCCTGCGCGAGATCCGCCGTGGCATGACCGCGTCCGAGCGCGAGGCCCTGTCGGCCTGCGTGGTGACAGCGCCGGCGCAGGCGTGCATGCGCGCGCTGCCCGGGCTGACCGGCATGCCGTGCCTGGCCAATAACGACGTGCGCCTGCTGATCAACGGGCAGCAGACCTTCGAAGCCATCTTCGCCGCCATCGACGCCGCCACGCAGGTCGTGCTGGTGCAGTTCTTTATCGTCCATGACGATGAACTGGGCCGCGAACTCCAGCGCCGCCTGTGCGAGCGTGCCCGCGCCGGCGTGAAGGTCTATTTCCTGTTCGACAGCATCGGCTGCCACGGACTCGGACGCGGCTACGTGCGCACGCTCCAGCAGGCGGGTGTGGAGGCCCGGCCCTTCGCCACTCATCCCGGCTTTGTCAATCGCTTTCAGCTGAATTTCCGCAATCACCGCAAGCTCGTGATCGTAGACGGCGCGCGCGCCTTCCTGGGCGGGCACAACGTCGGCAACGAATACCTGGGTGGGCGGGCGCCGCTCTCGCCGTGGCGCGATACGCATATCGAAATTCGTGGCGCGGCGGTGCTGGAGTTGCAGATGGCGTTCGCCGAGGATTGGTACTGGGCCGCACGCGAGGTGCCGTACCTGATGTTGCCGCCGCAGGGCGATGTGGGCGAGATGATCTGCCAGGTGGTGCCCTCCGGCCCGGCCGACGCGCAGGAGACCTGCTCGCTGTTCTTCGTCGAGGCGATCCAGTCGGCGCAGAAGCGGGTCTGGATCACCTCGCCATACTTCGTGCCGGACGAGGCAGTGTTCGCGATGCTGCGCCTTGCCGTGCTGCGCGGGGTGGACGTGCGGATTCTGATTCCGTCGCGCCCGGACCACCTTGTGGTGTACGCGGCGTCCACCATCTACGCCTACCAGGCGGTGTGCGCGGGCGTGAAGGTCTACCGCTACCAGCCTGGCTTCCTGCACCAGAAGGTCATCCTGATCGACGACGAGGCGGCCGCCGTGGGCACCGCCAATCTCGATAATCGCTCGTTCCGGCTCAATTTCGAGATGATGGTGATGACCGCGCATCCGGCATTCGCGCGGGATGTCACGCGCATGCTGGAGGCCGACTTCGCCGAGGCGCGCGAGATCAGCCGCGACGAGTTCCTGGCCTCGCCCGCGCTGCTGCGGGTGGCGATGCACGTGGCCAAGCTGTTCGCCCCCATTCTCTGAACGGCGCCGCTGCCGACGTTGTCCACGTTGGCGCTGGCGCTATTTGTGTACACTGTCTACTATACATAGCAGAATGAGTGGGCGATGTCCACATGGGAGTTTGACATGAGCCGAGTCGCCAACACGCCGCCCACGCGGAGCACTTATCGACATGGCGATCTACGGCGCGCCCTGCTCGAGGCCGGGATCGATCTTGCACGCACCGGCGGCCCGGAGGCCGTGGTGCTGCGCGAAGCCACGCGCCGCGCGGGCGTGGTGCCGAATGCCGCGTACCGTCACTTCGCGAGCCGACAGGACCTGTTGCAGGCGGTACGTGCCGCCGCGCTGTCCGGTCTGGCCATGGCCATGGAGACCGAACTGGCCACGCTGCCCGCCAATGCTTCTGCCGCCGAGCATGCGCGCGGGAGCCTGCGCGCGGTCGGTGCGGGCTACCTTCGTTACGCACTGGCCGAGACCGGCCTGTTCCGCACCGCATTCTCGGTGCCGGACGACGTGGAGGATGACCCGGACCCCGCCAAGGCCGGCAACAGCGGCCTCAACCCCTTCCAGTTGCTGGGCGCCGCGCTAGACCTTTGGGTCGATGCGGGCCTGCTGCCGGCGGCCCGCCGCCCCGGCGCCGAGTATGTGGCCTGGTCCGCCGTCCATGGGTTGGCCATTTTGTTGATCGACGGCCCCCTGCGCAGCCGCGCGCAGGAACAGGCCGGCATCATCGGTGCGCGGCTGCTGGACATGGTGGAGAACGGCCTGACGATGGCCTGAGACCAAAAAAATGCCACGTGGCGGGGACCACGTGGCATCCAAGTAAAAGAATGCCAGCGAGGGGTCAACTCTGGCACTCCAGCGGGTACCTGCATTGCACAGGCGGGGGCCAGTGTAAGAAGACGATTCTGATTCGTGAATAGGAATAGTCCGAAAGTGGATTTTCGCCGCGCAAATATTGTCTAACGCCCATGGGGCGACGGTCGAAGTCGCCCTCGGCTTTGATGCAGGTCAATGGGAGTGCACGATGAATGGGGCGCGCGGTTGGAAGATGGCGGGCATTGCGGGCGCCACATGGTTGCTGGGCGGCTGCGTGGCATATCCCGGCTATGACACGGCGGACTACTACGGGAGCTATCCGTCCGGCTATGCGTCGTCAGGGTATTACGGCGGCTATTACAGCGGCTATCCCGCCTATGCCTACGGCTATCCGTACGCCGGGTATCCGTACTACTACCGGCCCTGGTATGGCGGCTTCTACGGCAACGTCTGGTATGGCAGCGGATATCGCGGCTACTACGGGCGTGGGTATCGGGGCTATTACGGGGGCTACCGCGGCTACCACGGGGGACACGGCGGTTACCACGGGGGTTACCACGGCGGTTATGGTGGCTACCATGGCTATGGCGGTGGGGGCAGAGGTGGCGGCGGCCGTGGCCGGCGCTGAGCCTGTGACCCAGCGCGATCCCGCCTACGGCAACTACGGCAACTGCCTGAGCTGGCCGATCACGGACATCAGCCGCCCGTGCGCCACGATGACCGACGATTCATCCTGCAACGCTTCCTGATAGCGCTTGCGAAACGCCTCGTCCCCGCGCTCGCTGAACAGCTTCTGCGCGGCGCCGGCCACGGCCCGGCAGGTATCGTCATGATGTTCGTCGCCCTCGAGTTCCTCGTCGATCTCGATGATGAGGCGCGACAGCGGGTCCAGCCAGCGAAAGAAAGATTCCTCGGTGACCAGTTGCACGAACTGCCCGGCCGGAATCGGACCGTGCAGACGCTCGTATTGACCACGGTCGTAGCCGATGACTTCCTTGTGTACCTGGAGCAATGCCGCGCGCAGGGCGCGCAGGCCTAAGCGGCGGGTTTCCTGGGTGGCAAGGAACTGTTCGCTGGGCATGCCTTTTCTCCACTTTCCTGTTCCGGGACAGGGCGTGTCGACATGACCCGTCGGCGGGGTCCTCCCGGGAACCGCCATCGCCTGCCCGATCGTTTTCGGTGTTGCATCGCCATGCGGCATGACATGGCGTCTGCGAGAGTCAAGTATAGGAAGCGAGCGTGGCGCAGACCAGCGCGCAAGCCTAGCGAGATACCCGTATTGCGGCCCTGCGGCAAACCGTGGCGGCCATGTGGGTGAGCCTGAAACAAGATGCCGATGCTGCGATGCAAGGCGCTGTTCAGGCACCCGGCTCCTGCAACGGTGCACCCGTTGTGGCGACGATTTCCTCGGGGGAAGGATGGGCGCGCGCGGTCAGCCGCAGGCGCGCGAGCAGCGGAAGATGATCGGACGCCAGGCGCGTCAGCGCGCTGCGATGGCCTGCCACCGACACCAGGTGCGCGCGTGGCGAAGTCCAGATCCGGTCCAGCGCGAGGAAGGGCCAGCGCGACGGAAATGTCGAGACATGGGGCGTGCGTTCGAAGTACGCATGCAGCCAGCGCAGCGGCCTTCCCCACAGGAACCACTCGTTCACATCGCCGAGCAGGATGGTGGGCTGCTCGGGCGCCTCCGCCAGCGCGGTGAGCAGGCGGCGCACCTGCCAGCGCCGCTCGCCGGGCATCAGGCCGAGGTGCGTGGCAATCACGCGCAGCGCGAAGGTGTCGTGCTCCACGGCGTTGCATTCGAGCATGGCGTCGATGGCGCCGCGCGGCTCGTGCCCCTTCACGCTGAGGTCGATATGGCGGATGCGCAGCGGCCGGTAGCGCGTGAGCAGGCCGTTGCCGTAGTCGCCGTCCTCGCGGACCAGCGTGGGGCCGGGAATGGCGTGCAGGCCGGTGTGCGCGGCGAGGAAGCGCAGCATGTCGAAGCCGGTGGTGCGCGACTCCACCTCCTGCAGGGCGATCAGGTCTGCGCGCAGTTCCGTCACCACATCCGCGATGCGCTTCGGCACGAAATGCCCATCGGTGCCCACCCCGCCGTGGATGTTGTAGCTGGCCACGGCGATGTCCGCATGCAGTGACCCCGAGGGGTCTTGGGTGGGCGGCAATGGCGCGTGCATCAGGCCCCCTCGCGCGACGGCGCGCTGGTGCAGGGTGGCGGGTGCCGCGCCGCCGCAGTGGCAGTCGCAGTGGCTGCCGCATGGCGTTCGGCGTTGGCTGCGCGCTCCCGACGCTTGCGCCGCCGGCGCAGCAGCACCGCCACGGTAATCGGAATCAGCAGCACCAACGCCAGCAGGGCGAAGGTGCCCGCGCCTGGGTCCTTGGCCACGGCGGCAATCCGGTCCACCAGCGAGGCGGTGATGAGAATGCCCGGCGTCATGCCGATGGCGGTGCCGAGCAGGCAATCCCGCAGCCGGATGCGCGACGCGCCCACCACCAGGTTGACCAGCGTGAACGGCGCCACCGGCACGAGCCGCAGCACCACCATCGCCAGCACGCCATGCTGCCGCACCTTGTGGCTCAGCCGGTTCAGCCGGCGTCCGCCCAGGCGCCGCACCGCGTGGCGGCCCAGCAGGCGGCCCGCCGTGTAGCCGCCTGCGGCACTCAGCACCGTGCCGGACAGCGCCAGCAGCGCGCCGTACCAGGGCCCGAACACGACCAGCGTAACCACGATCAACAGCGTCACCGGAAACATCACCAGCCCGCCCGCCACGAAGGCGGCCATCATCGCGCCTGGGGCAAACGGCATGTCGCGCACGTGCTCGATCATGGTCAGCAGGTAGCGGAAGTCGGCCCACTCGCGCAGCGGTGTGTAGCGCCACGCGAAAGCCATGCCGCCCAGCACGAGCACCAGCAGCACGAACACCGCCACGCGGTTGGCCGCGTGGGGGCGGGCCTCGTGGCTGACGAACTCACCCATGATCTGATCGCTGTCGATGGGTTCGATGGGGTCCAGCAGCCGCGCATCGGGCAGCGCGGCGTCGACTTCGTCCGGCACGGTCGGCGAGAATCGCTCCAGCGTGCGCCCGTCGCTGCGGTGCAGGGTCTCGATGGCGGCGTGCAGGCCGCCGGCGTCCGCCAGCGCGGCGTCGAGCTCGTCCGGCGTGACGGCGAGGTGCTCGCTCAGCAGCCGCCCGCGCATCGCCCGGATGCCGGCAGCGATCTTGGGATCGCCATTGGCTTCCACCACGAGGTTGCATTCGGTATCGAGCCCGAACGAGCGATTGCTGAGATTGGCCGACCCGATCGTCAGCAGCTGGTCGTCCACCACCATGACCTTGCTGTGGACGTTGACACAGGCATCGCCAAGGTCCGGCACATGCGGGCAGTACAGGTGGAACCGCGCGTGCGCGTCCGCGCCGCGCAGGCGCCGGCAGAGCCGTGCGCGCAGCACCCCCATGCTCGCTTCCTCCAGCCAGCCGCTCTCGGTGCGCCGGGACACCAGCGCAATCTCGGGCCCCTCGGGCTCGCGCAGGCGCTTGGTGAACGCATCGGCAATCAGGCCGGAACTGAAATACTGGTTCTCGAGGTAGATGCCCTGGCGTGCCGCGCCGATGGCATCCAGATACAGCTCGCGGATCTCCGACACGCCGGGCTCGTCCTCGCAAGCCGGCGAGGTCCGGCTGATGCCGACGTCCACATTGGTCAGATCGGGTGCGATGCTCTCCGGCCACGCATCCCCCAGCGGCCGGTCCGGCACACGCGGCTGGCGGCCCGTGGCGCGCAGCCAGCGCGCCGCCGCCAGGTCGCCCAGCGCAGCGGCGGCATCGCCATCGACCACGCACTGCACGTCATGGAAGGGCGGGTAGGGCTTGCCGTCCAGATCCACGCGGCGCGGGTCGTCGGCCAGATGATGATGGGTGTCCCAGCGCCGGATGGTCAGGTCCAGCCCGCCCACGAAGGCCACCTGATGATCGACCACGACCACCTTCTGATGATGCGAGGCCCCGGGCGGATGGTTGCCATCGAGCCGGAAAGACAGCCGCCGATGCGTCTGCCAGTGCATCTTGGCGGATGGCAGCCACTCGCGCTCCAGCGCGAACACCATCGCGAAATCCCAGCTCAGCACGTAGATCCGCAGGCCGCGCCGGCGTTTGCACAGCGCGTTCAGGAAGTCGCGCAGCGTGGGCGGCAGGCCATCGTCATGGTCCCCGCCGCCCGGGGTCATCACCATCCGGCTGTCGATGTCCCAGCCGAGGATGAACACGCTGTGCGTGGCCTTGGCCAGCGCCTCACGGAGTGCGGAAAAGTACGCATCGGCGTCCACCAGCATCGAAAAACGCTGGCACGGCTCCACCCGCCAGCAGTTGTGGCCGGGGCGCAGGAGCGGGGAATTGGGAAGGGCGTCGGACATCACCCGGCCACAGGCGCAAGTTTTGTACCGGATCGGGAATTCGCGCCAGGACTGGCTTCGGAGGAGGGCGGACCCCTGCCGGCGGTGTGCGCCTTACTCGGCTTTGTAATTCTGACAATCGATGGCGAGCGCTTCAGGGGCCCCGCGCCGCCTCGCGCCACGCCCCCGGCGGCAGGCCGAAGCGGCGGGCAAATGCACGGGTGAACGTGGTCTGGTCGGGATAGCCGACACCGAAGGCGATGTCGGCCAGCGGCATCGTGCCGGCCATCAGCCACTGCACGGCCTGATCGAGGCGCAGGCGGGTCTGGTAGCCGTGCGGGGTGTCGCCGAAGGCTTCGCAGAACAGCGTATGGAAGTGGCGGGCGCCCCAGCCGAAGCGGCTGGCGAGTTGGTCGGCGCGCGGCGGCTCGGCGAGGCTGGCGCGCAGGCAGGCGTCGATCGCCAACACCGGGAAGCGGGCGGCGTCGTGCCGGGCGAGATCCTGGCCGAGCGAGGTGGCCAGATTGCCAGCCAGGATGGCCGCGCGCTGCCAGTCGTGCTGCGGCGGGGCGCCCGGGCGGGTTTTGGGGATGGCGACGAGCGTGCGCACCTGGGCGGCAAGTGGGCCGTCCAGCGCAAAGGTGCGGGGGCGGGCCATCAGTCGGGCCGGGAGCGCCACGGAGCTGGCCGGGAAGTCGGCCACCAGTTGCAGGTTCTCGGTCAGGCCCACGCAGACATGGTGTTCGCCGCCGGGCACGACGAGGCCGTGTTCGGCATCCACCCGATAGGCGTGGCCATCGATTTCCAGTTCGATGGCGCCGTCCACGCCGAACAGCAACTGGTGGTAGTCGTGCGCATGGCCGAGCGGCTGCGGCTGGAACCGCCGGGGCTCGACCAGCGGGGCGGCGTGATCAGCGCGCTTCGGCACGTTGCGTCCGTCCCTGGGTCTGGCACAGCCACACGCCGGCGCCGGCCACCGCCATGCCGAGCCACTGGAGCGGCACCAGATGGTCGCCAAACAGCAGGGCGGCCTGCATGGCGGCCAGCGGCGGGGCAAGGAACATCAGCGCGGCGGCGTTGGCGGCGCGTCCGCGGCGCACCAGCGCCAACAGCAGCCAGGTGCCCAACCCCGACAGCACCAGCGCGGCATAGGCCAGCGACGCCCAGAGCGTGGCGCCCGGCTCCCAGTGCAGCGCCCCCGGGCCGCCATTGACCATGACCAGCGCGCCGGCCACCAGCATCGCGCCGGCATTCTGCCAGGCCGAACTGGCGCGAATGTCGGCCTTGGCGATGGAGGTCTTCTGCAACAGCGTACCCATGGTGATGGAAACAATGGCCAGCAGGCCGATCAGCACGATCCACGGCGACACCGCGTGCGGTGCGCCGGCCCGCATCGCGGGCAGCACGACCAGCCCCACGCCGGCCGCGCCGAGCGCGAGCCCGCGCCAGGTGCGCATCGAAGGTAGCTCTTTTAATAGGGGGATGGCAAGCAGCGCGGTCAGCAGCGGCTGCAGGGCGCCCAGCAGCGCCATCACGGACGGCGACAGGCCGTGCGCCACGGCGCCGTAGCCGGCACACAGGTAGATGCCCTGCATCAGCGCGCCGGCCAGCAGGTGGCGGGGCACCTCGCGCGGCGCCGGCCACGCCGCGCCGGTCAGCAGCGCCGCCAGCGTGAACATCAGCCCGGCCAGCGCGAAGCGGGCGAGCAGGAACAGGCTGGTGTCGGCCACGGGCACGACCGCCTTGCCGACAATAAAGCCGGTGGACCAGATCAGGACGAAAGCCAGGCCAGGCAGCCAGGCGGGCAGGGGGCGCGACATGGGAGCGGTACTCGATCAGATTCCGGGGCGGCCGGCATTGGCCGCAATGGGGGAGATTGTCCGGCAGCGTAGCGGGGCGGAAATCGGCTGTCTTGGCGATTCCTGCAATCGGCGGCGGGCCGATGCCGTCGATCATCGGACAAATCCAATAGACCTCATGGACAATAAGCGCCTCGTCCACGTCTCTCGGCCCCGATTGGGCCGCTTTCTGCCATGCAACCGACCGCGCCCCATCACCGCCTGATCCAGGACCTCGGCCTCGTGCCCCATCCGGAGGGGGGATTCTACCGGGAGACGTACCGGGACGCCGCACGGGTCCGCCGGGCCGATGGCGCGGAGCGCTCGGCCTCCACGGCCATCTATTACCTGCTCTGCGATGACGCGTATTCGGCGTGGCACCGCATCCGCGCGGACGAAGGCTGGCATTTCTACGCCGGCGGGCCGCTCGACGTGCATGTGATCGATGGCGCAGGCCGGCTGCACACCCACCACCTCGGCAACCCCCTGCACGACGCCGGCACCGCGTTCCAGGCGGTCGTGCCGGCCGGCTGCTGGTTCGCGGCCGAGCGCGTGGCGGGCTACGGCGGCGGTTATTCACTGGTGGGCTGCACGGTGGCGCCGGGGTTCGAGTTCAGCGAGTTCGAACTTGCCGATGCGGCGGCGCTGGCCGCCGCCCATCCGGACCACGCCGAGGTCATCGCCCGGCTGGCGCCCCGGCCCCCCAAGCGCCCCCCCTCGCGGCCACAGCAGGGCTGACCGCCTCGATCCCTACGTTTGCCGGCAAGTTTTACACGTAGCGGGTGCGCCCCGCCCCCGCCGCGCGCCGATGTTGCGGCGCCGGGCGGTCGGGAACGGCTTTTGCAGAACCGGTCCACGGACCCGTTTTCGCATGTCCGCTACCTACCCCGCAAAACCCCACAGAACGAGGAGTCATCATGGATAAATCCAAGATCCCGGTCGGCCAGCGCCCGGCCCTGAGCCTGTTGCTGGACGACCACCGCGCCGTCAAGAAGCTGTTCAAGCAGTTCGAGGAAGCCAGGGAGGACAGCGCCAAGCAATCGATTGCCGCAGAAACCTGCCACGCGCTGACCATTCACGCCCAGATCGAGGAAGAGATCTTCTACCCCGCCCTGCGCGGGGTTTCGGACAAGATCGACGACATGCTCGATGAAGCCAAGGTGGAGCACATGGTGGCCAAGCAGTTGATCGCGAAGATCGAGTCTGGCGACAAGGACATGCTGGACGCCAACTACAAGGTGCTGACCGAGTACGTCGGGCACCACGTGGAGGAAGAGGAAGGCGAGCTGTTCAAGGCCGTGATCCAGGCCAAGATCGACCTGAAGGCCGTGGCGGCGCAACTTGAGGAGCGCAAACACGAGTTGGAAGGCGTGACCGCCTGACGCTAGACGCGGACGTAAAAGCCAAAAGGCCCATCCATGGCGGATGGGCCTTTTTTATGAGCTGCGATTAGTGGCGTTTAATGCGCTTTATCGCCTTCAGCCCTGATTCGCGAGCAGATCGGCCAGCTCACCGGCATGTTCTTCCTCGACGGCCAGGATCTCTTCCATCATGCGGCGCGTGGTCGGGTCCTTGTCGCCCAGGTACTGGACGATCTCGCGATAGCTGTCGATCGCAATCCGCTCGGCCACGAGGTTCTCGCGGATCATGCTGGCGAGGTCGTCGCCCTCGCTGTACTCCGAATGGCTGCGCGTCAGCAGGCCGTCCGGCGACAGGTTGGGCTCGCCGCCCAGTTGGACGATGCGCTCGGAGATCTGGTCGGCGTGGCCTTGCTCCTCATTGGAATGCTGGAGGAATTCGTCGGCAACGCTCTTCGAGTTCGGGCCCTTGGCCATGAAATAGTGGCGGCGATAGCGCAGCACACAGACGATTTCCGTGGCGAGTGCGGTATTGAGCAACTCGATCACGGTGTTGCGGTCGCCATCGTAGCCCTCGGTGACGGCGCCGTCTTCGATCTTCTTGCGGGCACGTTCACGCAGGGTCTTGATGTCGGTGAGGAAGGGCTGGGATTGCATTGTGATGGACTCCTTTGCCAACCGAGAGCGGGGCCTTGAGTGGGCGCTGATGTGGACGCTGATGTGGGGATTTGGTGCGTATCTATCTTAGAGTTCCGCCCCCACGGCGCGGCGTCAGCCCGTGCCCCATTCTGCTATCGGGCTCGGTCCTACAACCCGCCGGCCAGCCGTCTGGGCTGGCGCGGCGCAGGCTTGACGGCGGCTCAGTAGCCGTAACGGTTGTAACCGGGGTTGTAACCTTGGTTGTAACCCTGGTCATAGCCCTGCTGGTACTCGACCTGCCCGTAACCGACCGGGGCGCACGGCACGTAGGCACGGTGGTAGTTGCTGTAGCAGTAGCCCGGCGGCACCTGCGGGGCGGCGTAGGCCACCGGCTGCGGCGGCGCGTAGACCGGCGCCGGCGCAGCCACCACGGGCTGGCTGTAGACCGCTGCGCCGATGGCCAGCGCCGCGATGGCGCCCACGGCCAACGCGGCCACCGCGCCGTCCGACCCGCCGCCACCGTGATGGCGGCCGCGGGCCGACGCCGGCCCGGCGGCCAGCATGGCGGCGCAGAGAACGGCAATACCGGTGTAACGAATCGATTGACGCATGTCGGGCTCCTTGTCGGCCGATGATCGGCCTTGCTCGATGGGAGCCATCATGCCCTGCGACGCATTACAGTGGGTTACGCGATGGTGAGCAGATGTTACGGCTGCAACATCTGGCGCGGCTCTGGCGCGAGTTACTCGCTGGCTTCGGCCAGGAACCAGGCGCGGCGCTGGGCTTCGTCGATCCAGTTCTCGAGCAGGCTGGCGGTGGCCACGTCGCCGTGGTCGTCGCAGACGCCGTGGGCGTCGAGCATGATCGCGGCCAGTTGCAGATTGTCGGCGCGAAGTTCCGCCAGCATGTCGCGCGGGGCCACGCGGTCGGCATCGTTGTCGCGCAGGCGCTGCTGGCGGGTCACGTCGCCGACGGAGCGCAGCGTGGCGGCGCCGAGCTTGCGCACCCGCTCGGCGATGTCGTCGGTGATCGCGAAGATCTGCGCCGACTGCTCGTCGAGCATCAGGTGGTAGTCGCGGAAGTGCGGGCCGGACATGTGCCAGTGGAAGTTCTTGGTCTTCAGGTAGAGCGCGAAAACATCGGCGAGCAGCGGGTTCAGGTGCGCGGCGATGGCGGCGACGCCCTTGGCATCCGGGATGGACGGGGCGACGGTGGCGGTGACGAGGGAGGGCGCGGGCATCATGGCTCCTGGCGATCGGCAAACATTCGGGGGAATCCGGGCAAGGCTCGGGGTGTCTTGCCGCCATGATCGGGCCGCATGCCGCGCCGCCGTTGCCGCCGGACCCCGGAATTGTCGATAACGCACGCTGGCGCGCCCGGCTGGGGGGGCGGACCAGACTATACATACATATAGTTACGCCGCCGGAGCGGGCCTCGTATCATGCCTGCACGCATCCCGGCATGTCGCTCCGGGCATCGCTGCGTGTTTCAGTCGGGTCGAGGTAGTCGCTTTGCACAACAAACAGTTATTGGCCATCGTCGACGACGATGACTCTGTCCGGGTCGCCACGTCGCGCCTGGTTCGCTCCCTGGGTTGGGAAGTCATCCTTTTTGACACCGCCACCGCATTCCTGAACTCCGGCTGTGCCGCCGAGGTGGATTGCGTGATTTCCGATGTCCAGATGCCTGGCATCACCGGCATCGAGATGCATCGCCGGCTGACCGAAGCCGGCGTGCACGTGCCCGTGATCTTCATCACCGCGTTTTCGGTGGAAGCCACGCGCAGGCAGGCGATGATGAACGGTGCGCTCTCCTTCCTCAGCAAGCCGGTGGACGGCGCCTCGCTGCAGGCGTGCCTGGACCGGATCGGCAAGGCGGCACCCAGCGCATAAGTGCCGTACCCTGCCGTACGTCACATTTTGCCACCTGCTATGTATAATTCCTGCGCACACATCCAAGGTGGATCGATGGCACGTCCGTGCCCGCCCGCACCACGACTGTGCACGCGACCGCCCCGCAAGACTGCCGACGGCCAGCGGTAGTTGAAACCGCCGAAGTCCCCCGAGGAGCCACCCCGAGCATGTCCCAGCCAACCGCCGTGCACAGGCCGAAATCCGAGAATCCGCGCGTGCTGCTGACCCTGGCGGCCCTGCTGACGCTGGCGATTTTCCTGATCGATATCCTGACGCCGCTGACGATTGCCGTGGCGGTGCTCTATGTCGTGGTCGTGCTGCTGGTGGCCGCCACCGGCTCGCAGCAGGCCACGCTGTATTCGGCCATCGGCTGCGCCGTACTGACCATCTTTGCCTTCCTGTTCCAGCGCACGGTCAGCGAGGACGCCGGCCCGCTGGCGCGCTGCGTGTTCAGCCTGCTGGCGGTGGCCAGTACCTCGCTGCTGGCCATGCGCAACCTCGCCAAGACGGCCCAGCTGCACGAAGAGATGCAGATCCGCGCCACGGCCGAGGCCGCCCTCGCGCGCAGCGAAGCCTTCCTGGCCGAAGCGCAGCAGCTGAGCCAGACCGGCAGTATCGCCATGCGCGTGCCCGACGACACCATGACATGGTCCGACGAGGCCTACCGGATCTTCGGCTATGACCGCACGGTCACGCCCGCCCCGGATCTGATCCTGGCGCGCGCCCATCCGGAAGACCTGCCGCTGGTGGTATCCGTGCGCGACCAGATGCGCCGGGGCGTACCGCTGATCGACGTGCGGCATCGGCTGCGCATGCCGGACGGCACGATCAAGCACGTGCACCTGGTGTCGCGCCGGCGCGCGGCGGCGCCGGACTATACCGAATACGTGGGCGCGCTGATGGACACCACCACGGCCGTCCAGACCCAGCAGGCACTGCAGCGCACCTCCACCGAACTCGCGCATGTGATGCGCATGACCACGCTGGGCGAGCTTGCAGCGTCCATCGCCCACGAGGTGACGCAGCCGATTGCGGCCATCGTCACCTGTGGGGACTCC
Source organism: Cupriavidus sp. 2KB_3 (assembly GCF_052115685.1). Taxonomy (NCBI): domain Bacteria; kingdom Pseudomonadati; phylum Pseudomonadota; class Betaproteobacteria; order Burkholderiales; family Burkholderiaceae; genus Cupriavidus; species Cupriavidus sp. 2KB_3. The sequence continues at coordinate 83,809 of NZ_JBFRHD010000015.1, read as the reverse complement.
GCGCTGCGCTGGCTGAACCGGCCGCAACCGGACGTCGGCGAGGCCACCCAGTCCATCGACCAGATGATCCGCGATGCACGGCGCTCCAGCGACATCATCCGGCAGATCCGCTCGATGGCGCAGAAGCGCGATCCGGTCTACGCCGAGACTGCGCTCGACAGCCTGGTGCGGGAGTCGATCGAACTGATGCGCCGCGAGCTGCAGGATCACCATGTGGAATCGGTGATCGACCTGACGCTGCCGGACGCGATGATCTGCGGCGACCGCGTGCAGCTTCAGCAGGTGCTGATCAACCTGCTGATGAACGCCGTGCAGGCAATGGAAGGCGCCAGCCGTCCCCGCAGGCTCTGGGTCAACACCGCGCTGGCCGAGACGCGCCAGGTGCAGGTCACCGTGCGGGACGCCGGCAAGGGCATCGCGCCGGAAGATGCCGACCGGCTGTTCAGCGCGTTCTTCACTACCAAGGCCGAGGGCATGGGCATGGGCCTGTCGATCTGCCGCTCCATCGTGGAGGCGCACGGCGGCCGCATCTGGGCCGAATCGCCGCCCGAGGGCGGCGCGGCCTTCCACATCATGCTGCCGTTGCATCTTGCCGATGCGGCGGACGGCGAATGCGCGGCGCTTCGGCACGCTGCAGAAGCAGGGAGCGAACATGGGCAATGAGTCGGGCGCCGCCAACGAGGTGGCAGGTGGCGTGGTCTATGTGGTGGACGACGACGAGTCGATGCGGGTTGCCGTGGCGATGCTGCTGCGCTCCGTGGGCCACCAGGTGCAGACGTTTGCCTCCGCGCAGGAATTCCTGGCGTGCGAGCGGCCCGACGCACCCAGTTGCCTGATTCTCGACGTGCGGCTCAAGGGCCTGAGCGGCCTGGCCGTGCAGGAGCAGATCGGCGCGGGCCAGATCAGCATTCCTATTGTCTTCATGACGGCTCATGGCGACATCGCCATGTCGGTCAAGGCGATGAAGGCGGGCGCGACGGACTTCCTCGCCAAGCCGTTCCGGGACCAGGACATGCTGGACGCCGTGAACAGCGCCCTGGCGCGCGACGCCCAGCGGCGCGTGGCCGACCAGTCGAGCGCGGACTTGCGCCAGCGCTATGCCACGCTGACCCAGCGTGAGCGGGAAGTCATGGCCCAGGTGGTGCGCGGGCTGATGAACAAGCAGATCGCGGCGAACCTGGGCCTGAGCGAGATCACGGTGAAGATCCACCGCGGCCAGGCCATGAAGAAGATGGGCTCGCGCTCGCTGGCCGACTTCGTGCTGAAGGCCGAAGCGCTCGGGATGACATCCGACGCTTCGCAGTAAGCCGTCGCGTCAGCCCGGCCCCCACGCCGAGATCAGGGCCGCCATGCCGCAGCAGGCGGTGCAGACCCCAATCCAGCAGCAAATCAGCTTGCGTTCGCGCCACGTGATCGGGGCGGGATAGGACACGTGCTGGGCGGGCATCGTCGAGGTCTGGATGGGCATGATGGGCTCCGGGGGCCTGGGACTCAGGCGTCCGACTTCTCGGGCGAGGCCGAGACACCGGTCAGGTCGCGCCCGGCCAGTTGCAGCCTGGCGGAGGCATCCACGGATTGATCGAAGCGTGCGCCATCGGTGTAGGGGTCGCGCGGCGAATCGACGCGTGCGCCATCGGTGTAGGGGTCGCGCGGCGAATCGACGCGGGCACCATCGGTGTACGGGTCACGCGGCGAGCTGACGCTGGCGTGGGCCACGGTGGCGAAGCTGCCGAGGCTGCCCAGCACGAGCAGGGCGGTTGCGGCGAGGGTGCGTTGGGTGCGTGTGGTCATGGGAATCTCTCCATCAGTGAGGGTGCAGCTTTGGGTTTCCTGGCGGCTCACCGCGCATTGCCGGCTGCCTGGAATCAAGCTTAGAGACTCACGCCCCGGAAATCATTTGTACATCCGTTGCCGCCGATAGCGCATTCGTTGCGGGGCCTCATCCTTAGGTTTAACTCGCCGCAACGGCAGCCACCACGGACTGCGCCAGCAGGACTTCGGCCAGGATCATCGCATCGGCATTGCGCGCACGGGGGCGCTGCGGCCGGGGCTTGTAGATGGCATCGCCGGGCTCGATCTCGCGGCCGCTCATGGCGCAGAAGCCTGCCACGCGCGCGAAGGCGGTGCCCCATTGCTGCTCGCCGTAGCGGCAGTGGGTGGCATCGTTCCACGACAGCACGGCGGTGTGCGCATCGGGCAGGTCGATGATGCGGATCAGCACGCCGGCCAGGTCCTGGCGGCCGCAGCGATGGTAGGACACGGCGCTGCCGGCGGGCTGGTCGGGCTGCGCAAACAGCAGCCCGAGTGCCTGCTGCCAGGGGTCGGGGCGGTTGCGCGTCGGCGCAACCTGGTCTGTCACGAGGTTGTCTGCAAGCATGATGGGGCTCCGGGTTGAGGGCGACGGCCGCTCAGGCGGCCTTGCGGTCCAGGCTGCGTTTCACGCGCCAGTTGTAGGGCGTCTCGCCCACAAAGCGCTTGAACACGGTGGTGAAGTGCGATTGCGAGCGGAAGCCGCAATGCATGGCCACGTCGAGAATCGTCTGGCCGGTGGCGGTCAGCAACGACTGCGCGTGCTCCACGCGCCGCCGCAGCAGGTATTCGTGCGGACGCAGGCCGGTGGCGCGGCGGAACTGCGCCGCGAAGTGCATGCGCGTGAGGCCGGTGCTTTGCGCGATATCGGCCAGGCCAATCGCTTCGGACAAATGAGCGTCGATGTAGTCGGTGGCGCGGCGCAGGCGCCACGGCGGCAGCGGCGCCAGGCTGCCGCCCGTGGCCTCCGTCGCACCGGCCTGGAAGTGCCGCGCCACGAGGCGCGAGACAATGGCCAGGCTCACGCTCTCCACGAAGATGCGGCTCGCGCCGGCGTCCTGCACCTGCGTCATCGCCAGGGCCTGACCGAGCCGCTCGAGCGCCGGGTCCTGCAGCAGCCTGGGCGAGTCCAGCACAATGTCGCCGGCATGGGGGCGATCGAACAGGTCGGCGTGGCATTCGGCCAGTACCGCCTGCGTGGCATACAGGTGGAGCACGTCGGCGGGCGCCTGGAAGGTGGCGCGCACCGGTACGCCCGGCGCGGTCACCTGCACGGCGCCGGCGGTGACGCGCCCGTCCACCAGCGGCCGGCCTGCATGCACGAACGCCAGCGTGGTGCAGCGCAGGTTCATGGCGATGCAGTGGTGGGTGTCGGCGCCGGGGTGGAAGACCTGGAGCGGCTCGCTGGGCTCGAGCGTCCAGCGCGAGACCGGGATCTGGGCGCCCGTGTCGTGGGAGGGTGCGCGCCACCGCTGCTCTGCGCCGATGAGCCCTGGTGGCGCGGACGGGCGGGCGGTACTGACCGGGATGAGCGAAGCGTGATGCATGACGGCCCCTTTGAACTGAACGTTGAAGCGGTTCTGGGCCGCTAGACCCAGCATGGCTTCAAGGTATATCAGGCAAAGGAGGCCGAATAGCCCTACAAACGGTTGCGCACGGTGTCAAATGGTTTGCGCAACTCATACCTTGGTTTAGTCGGCCAGGCGCGCTGGGGACCAAGAAAAACGGGCTTCCGAGGAAGCCCGTCGTCCGCTGGATAGTACGCGGTCTCGTGCGAAAGTGCTTTCAGGCGCTGACGGGCGCGCCGCCCGCTGCCGACTCCTTGGCGAACAGGCTCTTGGATGCCGCCACATGGCTGGCCAGCACCGGCCGCAACACCACCACGGCCAGGAAAGCCGCCGTCAGATCCATGCATGCCACGGTGTAGAGCACCGTGGACCACGTGCCCGTGGCCTCCATCATCAGGTTGCCGATCGGCACGAACAGCGCGCCAATCCCCTTCGCCGTGTAGAGCACGCCGTAGATCTTGCCGATGTGCTTGGTGCCGAAGGCGTCGCCGGCCAGTGCCGAGAACAGCGAGTAGACCTCGCCCCAGGCCAGGAACACCACGGCGGACAGGATCAGGAACGCGTACGGGTTGCTGCCGAAATACCCCAGCGCGATGATGCCGATGCCCTCCAGCGTGAAGGCGATCACCATCGTCTTCTCCCGGCCGATATGGTCCGAGATCCACCCGAACAGCGGCCGCGAGATGCCGTTCATGATGCGGTCCAGCATCAGCGCCAGCGGCAGGGCCGCCATCACGAAGAAGTGGAGATCGACCTTGAAGTCTTTGACGCCGAGATCCTTGGCGATGACGCCGAGCTGGGCCACGGCCATCATGCCCCCGGTCACCACCAGGATGAACATCATGAACATCAGCCAGAACAGCTTGGTGCTCATGGCCTCCTTGAGCGTGTAGTCGCGCGTGGCCTGGGCCAGCTTGTGCGACGCCCGGGTTTCCTGGGCACGCGGCGAGCGCAGGAACCACGCGGCCACAAAGGCGATAGAGCCCTGCAGCACGCCGAAGAAGAAGAACGTGTCCTGGAAGCCGGACGACTCGATCATGGCCGCAATGGGCAGGATCGTGGCCGCCGAGCCCGCGCCGTAGCCGCCGGCGGTCAGGCCAACTGCCAGCCCGCGCCGATCCGGGAACCATTTCAGGGCGTTGTTGATGCAGGTGGCATAGATCGACCCGACGCCAATCCCGCCCACCGCCGCACCGAAGTAGAAGCCCGCCAGCGTGGTGGCCTGCGAGTTGATGATCCAGGCCGCGCCGATAAACAGTGCGCCGAACGCCACCATCAGGCGCGGGCCGAATTTGTCGATGAAGTAGCCCTCCACCGGCGCGAGCCAGGTCTGGACCAGCACGAACAGCGTGAACGCCACCTGGATCTGCGCGCGCGGCCAGCCGTAGGTCTGCTGGATTTCCGGCACGAACAGCGTCCAGGCGTACTGGATGTTGGCCGTGGCCACCATGCAGACGACGCCAAAGGCCAGCTGGATCCAGCGGGTCCGATCCGATGCCTGTTGGTTCGGGGTGAGTGCGGCGGAGGATGGGCTAGTCATGGCGCGCTCCCTGGGTGGTTTGTTGTGGCATGTTTGTCTCCTGTTTCCTGGTTGCGATGTGCGCTCGCGAAAAGGAATAAATCGTATGCCGGCCCATTTATCGATTGGGCGGTCAAATACAAAGTATGTGATATACCAGCCCAGCGCAAGATAAAGACGCAGCAGGGTTTTCACCAAATACAGTGATTATCGGAATCAATGCGGATGGCTCAGATCAGGGACGAATCAATAATGCCCAAAAAAAATGCCCGCAGGCGTCCCGGCGGGCGGAGGCACGTTGCGTGACACCAGTCCGCAGCATGTAGCTGCAGTTATACGCACAAAATAAGGGGCGCGTACGCGGTTTTCCGTCAAATGACAAAAATGTAATGGAGATAATCTATCGGGGCAGATCGATTAATGCCGTAATTGGCGCGCTGCGGAAAAATGAAAATGCAGGGGAATGAGCGGCAGGACGCCGGGTGGGGGTAAATGCCGCGAGTCTGATTGATGGATTATCAGCCGGGACGAATCAGGTTAAGTCATGAATCCGCGCGAGGGCCGCGCGGGATGTTACGGGAAAAATCAACCCCAGTGCCGCACGCGGCCGGTATCCACGTGCACGAAGTTGTCGCGCGTGTAGATGCCCACGCCACCGCCGCCCAGGGACACCGCCGCATCGCGCAGGTCTGCCAGCGGCACGCCGGGCAGGCGGATGTCGATCGCCATGCCGTCCATGTGCAGGCTGCGCCGGGCCACGCCACCGCCCCGGCTCTTGCGCAGGCGCTCGTTCGTGACCGGGCTGCGGTAGCCGGAAATCACCTCGTACGCCTGGTCGGCACCCAGCACGCCGCGCAGGTCGGCGAGCAGCCCGAACAGCTTCGGATCGATGTTGCCCACGTCGCCCGAGTAGTGGTCGCGCAGGAAGCGGTTCAGCGCCTGCTGGGCGTCCGGCAGCACATGGTCGCCCATCGCGTAGACCAGCGAGATCTGCTCGCCAGTATGCGTATGCGAGAACGACAGCGCCCGCGCCCCGGGCACGCTGGCCAGCGCCAGACGCGGCACCGCCAAGGCAGACAAGCCAGCGGCAAGGGCCACACCGCCGGACTGGCGAAGGAAACGGCGGCGGGCTGGCGTGTTGCGGGTATGCGTCATGGCGATGGGGGCGAAAGGGGGCAAACGCGAAACCGGGAAGTCAGGAAGCACGCGCAGGGCGCGCGGCAGCATCGCTAGTGGGGCTTTGCCGCCGCACGGGACGCTGTTGAAGCGCCTGTTCGAGCACTTTGTCCTGTCCGTAAATATCAGCGAGGAAGTATACCCGCCCATCGGCCCGCGCAATCGCCGTGCCGTAGGCCAGCACCACCGGCAACGGCGCCTGCAGGGACACCGTGTTCGAGCTGCCCTTGGTCATGGCCTGACGGATGCGCGCCTCGGTCCAGTCCGGCTGGTCCTGGAGGACAAACTTCGCGAGTTCGACCGGCGCCTCCACGCGGATGCAGCCGTGGCTGAAGTCGCGCCGGTCACGCTCGAACAGCTGCGGCGACGGCGTGTGATGGAGGTAGATGTTCTGGTTGTTCGGAAACACGAACTTGATGTCGCCCAGCGCGTTTAGCGGCCCGGGTCGCTGGCGGATGCGCATCTTGCCGGCCAGCACCGCGCTCAGGTTGGCCTCGTTCAGCGTCGGCACGGCCGTCGTGCCGGACACGAATTCGAAGCCCTGCCGCGTGAAATAGCCCGGATCGCGCCGGAAGCGCGGCACCAGCTCCGCCCGCGCGATGGAGGGCGGCACGTTCCAGTACGGGCTGAACTCGATGTAGCGCATGTCCTCCTCGAACAGCGGTGTGCGGGTGTCCAGCGCCTTGCCGACGATGACCTTCATCTCCAGCCGGATGTCGAGCTTGCCGTCGCGGTAGTCGTAGGCGCGCAGCACGAATTCCGGCACGTTGACCACGATCATGCGCGGGCCGTCGGCCAACGGGGTCCAGCGCAGCCGCTCCATGGTCAGGGCGATCTGCCTGACGCGCGCCGCCGGCGGCGTATTCAGCTGGGCCAGCGTGCCCTTGCCGATCACGCCATCGGCGGTGATCCCATGACGGGCCTGGAAGGTCTTCACCGCATCCACCAGCGCGCCCTTGTAGCCGTCCGTCGCGGGCGTGCCCGCCGGCAGGTCGCCCAGTGCCGCCAGCCGCTGGGTCAGCTGGGGGAGGGCGCTGTAGGGCTGGCCCGGCGTCAGCTTGCCACCGGGCGGCGCGGGCAGCGGCGCGGTCCACAGCGGCTCGGCGGCGAGCGCGCGATAGCGGGCCAGCGCCGTGCGCAGCGTGCCATAGAGCGGGAAGGCCGGCGGCGCCTCGCGGATCGCGTCGGGCAGCCGGTTGGCGGCCAGCGCGGCGCGCAGGTAGGCGTCCGGATCGAACGGCTTTTCCTTGGAGACATCGAAGCCCGCATGCACCTTGCGCGGATCCACGCGCCCCCGGCGCAGGTCGGACAGAAAGTGTTGCATCGACTGGGTCAGTGCGCCGTCGATGCGCTCCACGGCCTCCGGTGCCAGCGCGGGGCCGCCAGCGGCCTGCGTGACCACGCGGCCCAACGACTCGGCGTCGTAGTCCTGGGCCTCGAGCCCGTCCGCGCCGGCATCGCTCAGTGCCGTCACGGCCTGCCGCGCGGCCTGCGTCGGCTTGCCCTCGACAAACCAGAGCGGCTCCGCCCACGCGCTGGCCGCGCCGCAGAGCAGCCACGCCGCGCAGATCGCGGCAAGGCGATGACGGGCACGGGAGGGGGACGCGGGCAGGATCGGCGGCGCTGCGGCAAATGTCATCGTCATTGGCATGGGCGAGTGCATTGCGGGAACGGGCTATCCTACCCGATCGCCATGCGACGGTCGCTCACGCGGGCGGCGATCTCCTCGTCGTGCGTGACCAGCATCAGCGCCGCGCCAGTGTCCGCACAGGCCTCGAGGATCAGCGCCAGGGTGTCTTGCTGGGTCACCGGGTCGAGCCGCGAGGTGGGTTCGTCGGCGAACAGGAAGGCGGGCGTCAGCAACAGTGCGCGCAGCAGCGCAAAGCGCTGGAGTTCGCCACCAGAGACCGCGCCAGGCCGGCGCGCGAGCAGGTTCGGCGCCAGCTTCAGCCGCTTGAGCAGCGGCGCGATGCGCGTCCGGTCGATCCGGTGCAGCGCGGCCAGATCCTCCAGCGCGCGGCCAATGCTGGCATGTGGGGCGAACGCGCCGGCAGGGTCCTGGTAAAGTTTCTGATAACGCACTTTTTCGATCCAATCCGGCCGATGCACTGTCCCGGCGTCCGGCGCGACCAGCCCCAGCAGCACGTTGCCGAGCGTGGACTTGCCGCTGCCGCTGGGCCCGGTCACCGCCAGCCGCTCCCCGGCGCGCAGGGTGACGTCGAGGGAACGGAACAAGCTGCGGTCGCCGAATTGCTTGCTCACGCCACACGCGCGCAGGATTTCATCGCCACCGGGCGACGGCGCGCGCACCGCCGGCCAGTTCGCCGGTTCGGCGGCCACCAGCGCGCGGGTATAGGCATGCGCGGGTGCGCCGAGGACCGCCGCGGCGTCGCCCCGTTCGACCAGCCTGCCGTCGAGCATGACCGCCACATCGCCCCCCAGCGCGCGGGCCACCGCGATGTCGTGGGTGATCGTCAGCAGCGCGCAGCCAACGCCCAGCGCCGCCTGCAGCCGGGCCACCAGTTCATCGCGCCAGACGCGGTCGAGGCCCTTGGTCGGCTCATCGACAATCAGCACCGGCGCACCGCCCGCCCGCGTGATGGCGAACGCCACCCGCTGCGCCATGCCGCCAGACAGCGTCGTCGGCCACGCCTGCGCCGCGTGCGCCATGCCCAGCCCGTGCAGGTCGTGCAAGGCGCGCTGCCACGCCTGCGCGTTGCCGAGCCCGGCCAGCGCATGCGTCTCCGCCAGTTGCCGGCCCACGCGCATGGTTGGATCGAGCGCGAACCACGGCTCCTGTGGCAGCAGCGCCAGTTGCCGGCCCCACATCGCCCGCCGCGTGGCGGGGTCGGCGGCATCGCAGCGGCGGCCATCGACGGTGAGGGTGCCGCCCGCGCGCAGGCCGTGCGGCAGCGTGCCCATCAGCGCATGCGCCAGCAGGCTCTTGCCGGAGCCGCTTTCGCCGAGCAGCGTCAGGGCGCGTCCTGCCTCCAGCGTGAACGACACCGGCGCAAGCAGCTGGCCATCGGCGCTGGCTACGTTCAGCGCATCCACGGCCAGCAGGGGATGGGTGTCGATGTGGGTCATGCGGCGGCCTCCGCCGGCTCGCCAGTCGATACCAGCACCAGCCCCAGGATGGCGAGGCCGAGCAGCAGGATCGGCCAGGCGATGATCCACGGCGCCTCCGCCGCGTAAGGGAGCAGCTCGGTCATCATCAGCCCCAGTTCCGCCGCCGGCGGCTGCGCGCCCAGGCCGACAAAGCCCATTGCCGCCAGCGCCAGCACCGCCGCGCCCGCGCCAAAACTCATCAGCGTGGCCAGCAGCGGCGCCAGTTCCGGCAGCAGATGCCGCCGCACGATATAGCCCGGGCCAAAGCCGAGCAGCCGCGCCGCTTCCACGTGATGGCTGGCCAGCACCACGCGCGCCGTGGCCCGCGTCACGCGGTAGTACTCGACCCACAGCACCAGCGACAGGCCCACATAGAGCGGCCAGTAGTCGCCCGGCGCAAACGCGCTCAGCAGCAGCACCAGCAACAGGCCCGGCAGGGCCAGCACCGCGTCTGCCACGGCGCCCGTCAGGCGCTCGGTCCAGCCGCCGCGCCACGCGGCCAGCAGGCCCAGCAGCGTGCCCGGCACGGCGGCGGAGGCCACGCTCAGCAGCGCCAGCCCGAGCGATAGCCGCGCCGCGCTGGCCAGCCGCGCCAGCATGCTGCGGCCCAGATGGTCGGTGCCGAGCGGCTCGGCCAGCTGCGGCGCCTGGAGAATGCCGTACAGGTTCTGCTCGAACGGCGCGCGCGGCGCCAGCCAGGGGCCGACGATGGCGAACAGCGCCAGCATCAGCAGCAGGGCGGCGCCGGCTTTGCGGCGGGGATGCCAGGTCATCGGCCCCTCCCGATGCGCACGCGCGGATCGATCCCCGCGCAGGCCAGATCCACCAGCGCATTGAGCGCCACGAACAGCAGCCCCATGACCAGCGCCGTGCCCTGGATCATCGGCACATCGCGCCCGAAGATCGCGTGCACCAGCGCATGGCCGATGCCGGGCCACGCGAACAGCGTCTCGATCACCACCACGCCCTCCACCAGAAAAACCAGTTGCACGCCGAGATAGGCCACCAGCGGCACGGCGGCGTTGCGCACGCCGTGGCGCAGCAGGGCGGCCCGGTCGGAGAGCCCCTTGGTGCGCGCAAACAGGAAATACGGAGACGCGGTCACCGTGACCATCGCATCGCGCGCCACGCGCATCGCCGTGGCGGAGAGGCCCAGCCCCAGCGTGAGCGCCGGGGCGATCAGCGAGCCGTGCGCCGCATCGCCGCCGGCCGGAATCAGGCCGAGTTGCACCGCCAGCACGGCCACCAGCACGATGCCGAGCACGAACGGCGGCAGCGCGCGCAGCAGCACGGACAGCCACAGCGTCAGCCGGTCCAGCCGGCCCCGGGGCCGCAGCCCCGCCGCGAAGCCGAGCGGCACGGCGATGGCGCAGGACACCGCCAGCGCCGCCAGCGCCAGGGCCAGCGTATGGCCCAGTTGATGGGCGATTTCGGCCGCCACCGGCGCGCCCGTGACCGCCGAGACGCCCAGGTCCAGCCGCAGCAGGTGCCCCCACCAAGCCACCAGGCTCTCGAACCACGGCAGGCCGAGCCCCAGCTCCGCGCGCACCGCCTCGGCGGCCTGGGCGGTGACCATGTCGTAGCCATAGCGGCCGGCGGCGATCCGGAAGGCCATGTCGCCGGGCAGCAGCCGCATCATCAGGAAGCTCACCGTGCCGACCAGCGCGGCCACCACGAGGGCCTGCACGCCGCGCTGGAGCACGATGCGGCCCAGCTGGCGTGCGGTGTCGCGGCGGGATGTGGGGAATGTGGAAGGAGGCGTGAGCGTGGGCTCGGCCACCGGGGCGGCGCCGGGCAGGGCGGCGCGGGTCAGGTTTTCCATTGCAGTTGCGTGAGCCGGTAGGAACGTTCGAAAGGATCGATGGACACCCCGGCCAACCGGGGGCTGGCCGCCAGCGTCTGGCGATACCAGACCACGGGGATCAGCGGCATCGCGTCGTGCAACGTGTCCGCCACCTGCCGGCGCAGCGCCTCGGCGCGCGGGCCTTCCGGCGTGGACGGCAACGCGGCCAGCGCCGCAGTCACCACCGGCGACGACCAGCGCATCGGCCCCCAATCCCCGCCCTGGCCCGCAAAGTCCTGCGCCACCGCGCCGAAGGCGTCCGGCACCACGCCAAAGTTGCGCGCCAGCAGGCCCACTTCGAGCGTGCCGTCGCGATGCCCGAACGGAATGTCGCTCGAATTGCCCACCGCCACGCGCACCGCCACGCCCACCTGCCGCCACTGCTCCTGGATGGCGGCGGCGATCACCGGCAGCTCGGGGCGGTCCGGGAAGGTGCGCAGCGTCAGCGCGAGCCGATCCGGGCCGCGCCGCAGCAGGCCGTCGGCGTCGGGCCGGAAGCCGGCCTCGGCCAGCAGGCCGCGCGCGGCGGCAGGGTCGTAGGCCAGCGCGGGCAGGCGCGGATCGTGCCAGCCGGGCAGCGCGGGCGGGAACAACTGGCCCGCCGCCAGTGAAGGGTCGCGCAGGATGGCGCTAGCCATGCCGCGCCGGTCCAGCGCCAGCGCCAGCGCGCGGCGCACCCGCGCATCGGCCAGCAGGGGATGGCTGGCATTGAGCTTCAGCAGCGTGGTCCGGGGAACGGTTACGGCGTGGACGGCGACGGCGCGGCCACGCTGGAGCCGCGCGATGCTGCCCGGATCGAGCCCATAGGCCAGATGGGCCTGCCCGGCCTCGGCCATCAGCGCGCGCATCTCGGCGCGGCCCACCGACAGATACGCGGCCCGCGTCACGGCTGGCCGGGCGCCGTGCCAGCCGTCGAAGGCTTCCACGGCGAAGTGCTGCGGCGGGGCCAGTTCGGTTACGCGGTACGGGCCCGATCCGATGATCGTGCGCACCGAGCCATCGGCGCCGAACGAGGCCGGCGCCAGCACCTGCGTGCTGCTATGGGAGAGCAGCGCCAGCAGGGGGGCGAAGGGGCGCGCGAGACGGATGCGGACCGCATCGGCCTCTGCATGGGCCTCTGCATCGATCCCCGCGATAGGCGCGGCACCCAGCACCCCGGCGGCGTGACGGTCGCGCCCGAGGGCGGCCACCACATCGGCAGCCGTCACCGGCGTGCCGTCATGGAAGCGCGCGCCCGGCCGCAGCGCGAAGCGCCATTGCAGGCCGTCTGGCGACATCTGCCAGCCAGCCGCCAGCCCCGCTACCGGCACGCCGGCCGCGTCGTAGTCGACCAGCGTCTCGGTGACCTGCATGCGCGAGAACAGATAGCCGTTGCGCAGCGGATCGAGGCTGGAAAGCTCCCACGGCCCGATCACGCGCAAGGTGGGCAGCGGCTGGGCGCACACGGCTTTCCCAGCGCCCACCGTCGACGCAATCGGCGCCGCCAACGCAGCCTTCAGCAGCCGCCTGCGCTTCCCAATGTTCGCCATGGCGGTCAGTAGCTGAGCCGCAGGCCCAGCCGCACCGTGCGGCCCGCGCCCGGCAGCACCCACACGCTGCTGTAGGAGCTGGCGTACCAGGTCTTGTCGAACAGGTTGTCCACGTTCAGCGTCACGCGCACGGTCTTGCTGTACTGCCAGTAGGCCAGCAGGTCCGCCAGCGTGTAGGCGGGCAGCGAGAAGCTGTTCTGCGCATCGCCCGACCGCTTGCCGACATAGCGCACCCCGCCGCCCACGCCGTAGCGCTGGCCGATGGGCGCGGCGTCCTCGTAGACCGCCATCAGGCTGCCGCTGGTACGCGGGATATTGAGCAGCGGCGTGCCGGCGGCCAGCGTGCTGTCCTCGGTGATCTCCGCGTCGGCATAGGCCAGGTTGCCGCTCAGGCGCCAGTGCTTGCCAAGCTGCCCGGCCACGTCGAGTTCCACGCCCCGGCTGCGCGCCTCGCCGGCAGCCACCGAGTAGGACGGATCGACCGGGTTCGCGGTCAGCACGTTGCGCTTGCGGATCTCGTACACGGCCAGCGTGCCGCCGACGCGGCGGTCATCGCTGTCCAGCTTCACGCCGGCTTCCACGGCGCGGCCGTGCTCGGGCGAGAACGCGTTGCCCGCCGCGTCGCTGCCGGCATTGGGCCGGAACGAACGGCTGGCGTTGGCGAACAGCGATACGTTGTGGCTGGCCAGATAGGTCAGCCCCACGCGCGGCGACACCGCCGTCTGGTGCTGGCTGGTCTCCGTGCCGCGCAGCCGGTTGTCGAGCGACTGGTTGAACGTATCGAAGCGCACGCCCGCCAGCAGCCGCCAGCGCTCGCCCAGCCGCAACTGGTCCTGCGCATAGAGGCCGAGGCTGGTCTGGCGCTCGTAGGTGTCGGTGTTGGGGGCCAGCGCGGGCGGCGTCTGGCCGTACACGGGCTGGTAGATGTCGATGGCGTAGGGCGCGGCGGCGCTGGGGTTGCGCCGCAGCTGCACCTGCGTATTGGCGAAGCGGTAGGTGTCGATGCCAACGATCACCTCGTGCCCGACTGGCCCGGTGGTGAACTTGCCGGTCACATCGGCCTGCAGCGACACATCGTCGGACTGATAGTCCCGATAGCGCCGCTGGCGCGTCAGCGTGCGGTTGTCCGCCTGCAGCGCGCTCGCCTCGGTCGAATAACCCTCCAGACTGCCGCCGCGATAGGCCACGGCCAGCCGGCCCTTCCAGTCGGGCGAGAACTGGTGCTCCACGCTCAACTGGTGCGACTGGCTGTCCAGCCGCATCGCGCCGTCATCGGGCTCGCCCAGGAAGCGCGAGCGCGGCACCGCGCCGAGCCGGCCCTGCACCGCCACCACGCCACGGTCCAGCGGCGTGTTGAAGCGCTGGAATTCGCCCGCGTACTGGACGATGGTGTCGGCGCCGAGCATCCACGTCAGGGACGGCGCCACCAGATAGCGCTGGCTGTCGATGAAATCCCGCGTGCTGCCCTGATGATCGGCCACGGCCACCAGCCGGCCTGCCAGCGTGTCGGTGAGCCGCCCGGTAACGTCGGCGGCGGCGCGGTAGCCGTCGCGGCTGCCCACCTCCAGGTCATAGGTCTGGCCGGGCTGGAAGCGCGGCTGCTTGGTGACGATGTTGAGGCTGCCGCCGGGCTCGCCACTGCCGTAGAGCGACGAGGTCGGGCCCTTCAGCACCTCCACGCGCTCGATGGTGGCGGCATCGCGCGGGGCGGTGAAGCCCCGGTTGGCCGTGAAACCGTTGACCAGATAGGCCGCGCCGGTGTTCTCGTTGCCGGAGAAGCCGCGGATCGCGTAGTTGTCCCAGAGCCCGCCGAAGCTGTTCTGGCGCGCCACGCCGCTCGCGTAGTCGAAGGTCTGGTCCAGCCGCGTGGCGCCGATGTCGTCCAGCAGCGCGCGCGGCAGCACCCGCACAGACTGCGGCACCTCGCGCAGCGGGGTTTCGGTCCGCGTGGCGCCGCTGGCCAGCGCCGGCGCGTAGGCGTCGTCCACCTGGCTGACCACGGACACCTCGGGCAGGAGCGGGGCGTCGTCAGCCTCGGCGGCGGATGCCATGGCGGTTGCCGTGGCGGTGGTCGTGACAAGCGCGGCGTAGCGCAGCCGGTGGCGGTGGGCGGAAAAATAGCGGGTTCGCATCGATGAAAACGGTTTGGCGGAGCGGGCGGGGCGACTTCCTTTTTGCAACAGGGTTGCATTATATGGAAATTTGCGACGGATACGCCACCATTTTTTCCGCGTATCGACATGCGAAACGTCCGCAACAAAACTATTGAAAAGGCGCCCGAAAAAATTGACTTCAGCCGCACGGGCCGGCGGCGTAGCCTGTGCGGATCCCTATCCCAAGCGCGCCCATGCCCGAGCTGGCCGACCTCGTCACGCCTCCGCCGCCCTCGTGGATGCCGCAGACCACGGGCTGGCTCGTGGTGGCGCTGGTCATCCTGGCCGGTCTTGCGTGGCTGGGCTGGCGCGCCGGGCGGCGCTGGTACGCCAACCGCCATCGGCGCGCGGCGCTGGCGGAGTTGTCGCGCTGGACGCCCCGGCTGGCTGGCGACGATCGCACCCGGGCCCAGGCCCTGCTGGCGCTGGCCGAACTGCTCAAGCGGGTGGCCCTGGCCGAATGGCCGCGCGAGGCTGTCGCGCCCTTGTCCGGCCCCGGCTGGCACCAGTTCCTCCACGCCCACGCGGGCACCGCCGCCGACGCCGTGCCCGGTCTCGCCGCGCTGGTCGATGACGCCGAGTACCGGGGCGCCGCCGTGCTGGCCGCATGGCCGCCGCAACAGGCCCATGCCACCGCCGATGCCTGCCGCCGGTGGATCGCGGCATATCGTCGGGAACTAACGCCCGCCCACCGATGATCGTCTTCGCCTATCCGTGGCTGTTCGCGCTGCTGCCCCTGCCGCTGCTGGTCTGGTGGCGTCTGCCGCCGTACCGGGAGCGCAGCGCCTCCGTGCGGCTGCCGTTCTTCGAGGAAGTGGCCGATGCCGTGGGCTTGAAGCCGGCCACCGGCGCCCACGTGCCGCGCCGCAACCTGGTCCAGCGCGTGCTGGCGCCGATTGCCTGGGCGCTGGTGGTGACGGCGCTGGCGCGGCCGCAGTTCCTGGAGCCCCCGATATATAAGAAGGAGCCCGTGCGCGACCTGCTGGTGGCGCTGGACCTCTCCCAGTCGATGGACACCCGCGACTTCCGCGACACCGCCGGCGCGCTGGACACCCGCGTGCACGCCGTGCGCCAGGTGGTGGGGGATTTCGTCGCCCACCGCCCCGGCGACCGCATCGGCCTGATCGTCTTCGGCGACGCCCCGTACCCGCTCGCCCCCTTCACGCTCGACCACGCACTGGTACGGACGCTGATTGCGGACATGGTGCCCGGCATGGCCGGCGCCAGCACGGCGCTGGGCGATGCCATCGGCCTCGGCATCAAGCTGTTCGACCACAGCCACGCCGCCGAGAAGGTGATGATCGTGCTGACCGATGGCAACGACACCGCCAGCCGCATGCCGCCGGCGCAGGCCGCCGAGATTGCGCGCACGCGCGGGGTGGTGGTGCATACGGTCGGCATCGGCGACCCGGCGGCCACGGGCGAGGCCAAGGTCGATCTGGACATGCTCAAGCGCATCGCCAGCAGCACCGGCGGGCGCTATTTCTTTGGCGCGGACCAGAACGCGCTGGCGGCGATCTACGCCACGCTGGACCGCGTCACCCCGCATCAGGAAAAGACCCTGAGCTGGCGCCCGCGCCGCGAGCTGTTCATGTGGCCGCTTGGCGTGGCGGTGCTGATTGTGCTGGGCTACCAGCTGGCGATGGCCGCCTACGCGCGCTGGACCTTGCGCGGCGCCCGGCAGCCCACCCCACGCACCACCCGGCAGGAGCCCGCCGCATGAGCGCCCTGTTCGCCACGCTCGCCCAGTTCCACTTCCTGCGCCCGTGGTGGCTGCTGGTGCTGCTGGCCGCCGTGTGGCTGCCGTGGGCGGTGGGGCGGCAGGGCGATGTGCGCCGGCGCTGGCGCGGCACCATCGCCCCGCATCTGCTCGATGCCCTGGTAGTGGGCGAGAAGCGCCGCCGCGCGCTGCGCCCCGTGCATGGGATTGCCGCGCTGCTGGCGCTGGGCGCCATCGCGCTGGCCGGCCCCACCTGGGAGCGCGAGCGCCCGCCGTTCCTCGCCGACAAGGCGCCGCTGGCCATCGCCATCGATCTCGGCACGACCATGGATGCCATCGACGTCAGCCCCACCCGCCTGGAGCGCGCCAAGCTCAAGGTCAAGGCGCTGCTCGCCCACCGCGACGGCGGCCGCACGGCGCTGTACGCCTACGCCGGCTCCACGCACATGGTCCTGCCGCTGACGGATGACGCGGACTTGCTGCAGACCTTCGTCGATGCGCTGCAGACCCGCATCATGCCGGTGCCGGGCAAGGACACCGCACATGCCGTGCGCACCATCGACACGGCGCTCGCCAAGGAGCCGGTGCCCGGCACGATCCTGCTCCTCACCGATGGCGTGGAAACCGGCGCCGCCAAAGCCATCCAGGCGCAACGCGGCAGCCGGCGCACGCAGGTGGTGGTGCTCGCCATCGGCACGGCGGAGGGCGGGCCGCTGCGCGCGGGCGACGGCACCGCGCCCGGGCTCGATGCCGATGGCCTGCACGCCTTGCGGGACAGCGGCATCCCGGTGGCCACGCTGACCACCGACAGCGACGCCGACGTGGCCTGGGTGCAACGCCACGTGCAATCGCATGTGGAGCAGACCCACGCCAGCGACACGCAGCGCTGGCGCGACGCCGGCTGGCCGCTGACCATCCCCATCGCGCTGCTGGCCGTGCTGTGGTTCCGCAAGGGCTGGTCGGTGCGATGGACTGCCGGACTGGCCGTGGCGATGGCGCTCGGCTTGCCGCCTGGCCCCGTGCAGGCACAGGCCGCGGAGAAACCCTGGGACTGGGCCGACCTCTGGCTCACCCCCGACCAGCAAGGCCGGCGCGCCTTCGAACGTGGCGATTACGCCACCGCCGCGCAGCACTTCACCGATCCGATGTGGCGCGGCGTGGCCTACTACCGCAACGGCCAGTACGCGGAGGCCGCGCGGGCCTTCGGGCAGGTCAACACCACGGACGGCCAGTTCAACCTCGGCAACGCGCTGGCCCGTCAGGAGAAATACAAGGAGGCGTCGGCGCGCTATCGGCTGGTGCTGCAACAGCGGCCGGGCTGGCAGCCGGCGCAAAAAAACCTCGCGCTGATGACGCAGATGCTGGCGCGCAAGCCGCCCCCGCAGAGCGACGAGGAGGCGCCCGACATCCCGCCGGACAAGATCGTGGACGACCCCAGCAAGCCCCCGCCGCCGCCCGGCGACCAGACCCAGCAGATGGGCCGCGTGCAGCAGAACGCCGAGATGTGGATGCGCGCGATCCAGACCTCGCCCACGGAGCTGCTGGCGCGCAAGTTCGCGCTGCAGCAGGGCAAGCCATGAGCGCGCACGGGATGCGTCACGCGCTGGCCACGGTCCTGCTGTGCGCGGCCATGCTCGCGCACGCGGCCGGGCCCAGCGTGCGGGTCAGGGTGGTCGGGCCGCAGCCGGTAGTGGCGGGCCAGTCGGTGCAGGTGGAAGTCACCGTGCTCGCGCCGAATTTCTTCCTCTCGGCGCCGGCCTTCCCGGTGCTGCAGATCCCGGGCGCCGTGGTCACCATGCCGGACGACCGTGGCATCAACTCCACCGAGACCATCGACGGCGCCAGCTTCGCAGGCATCCGCAAGACCTACGTGGTCACGCCGCAGGGCGCGGGGGACTTCACGCTGCCGCCTACCGAGTTCCGCTTCACCCATGCCGGGGACGATGGCAAGCCGCAGACGGCCACCGTCACGCTGCCGCCCGCCACGATCCACGCCACCGGGCAGGCCGCCCAGACCGCGCAGGCCGGGAATGCCGGGCAGGGCACGGAAGGCTCGATAGCGCTGCCGGCCGGGGCGCTCCAGGTGACCCAGCAGTTCGACAAGCCCATAGACGGTGACAGCAAGCTGCGCGCCGGCGACGCGCTGGTGCGCACCATCACCATCGTCGCGCCGGGCACGCCGGCGATGATGATCGCCCCGCCGGCCCCGCCCGCCCTGCAGCCGCCGCGCGGCGTGCGCCAGTTCCGCGCCGACCCGGTCCTGCAGGACGATGCATCGGGCGGGCGCCGCACCGAGACCATCACCTATGTATTCGAGGACAGCGGCCGCCACACCCTGCCGGCGGTGCCGGTGAGCTGGTACGACGCCGCCACGGGCCGGCGCGCCACCTCGACGGCCCCGGCGGTGACCGTGAACGTGGCGCGGGCGGCGCCCGGGCTGGGGCTGTCGCCCTCGGGCGGGTTGGCGTGGCGCCCGCCGGCATGGCTGGACGAGATCGACTGGCGCGTGACCGGCGCCATCGTCCTCGCGGCGGTGGTGCTGGGCTACGGGCTCTGGCGATGGCGGCGCGGGCACGGTGCCGCCCGTGCCGCATGGCGTGCCCGCTGGCACCGCACCATGGAGACGTGCCACAACCTCTGGCACCGGTCCGGCCTGCCGCCGCTGAATCCCGGCCCCGGTGCCGTGCGCGGCATCCCCCGGGACTAGATCTGTTTCTAAATCATTCAGATCGCACAAAAAAAGTTTGCATTCCTTTCGCCGCAAGGAGTCGCCAAACTTCTCAGTGTTCACTGAAGTGCACTGGACGAGGGGTGGCATGTCACAGCGGCAGCGGGGGAAAGCGGAAGCGAAAGCGAAAGCGGAAGCGAAGGCGGCCGGGAGCGCAACGTGGCGCGGCCGCCTCTGGCTGGTGGCACTGGCCGGCGCGATGGCGCTGGCTGGCGCGGGCGGCTCGTACTGGTATGCCTCGCGCACCGGCCCAGGTCAGGGCATTGGGGCCGGCGCATCGGCGGTCAAGCCGGGCGATGGCATCAGCGGTCCGCTCGGCATGGCGCATGTGCCCGGCGGCGAATTCCTGATGGGCAGCGACCACAAGCTCGCCCAGCCCAATGAGCGTCCGGCCCACAAGGTGCGCGTGCAGGGCTTCTGGATGGACCAGCACCACGTCACCAATGCCGAATTCCGCAAGTTCGTCAGCGCCACGGGCTACCTGACCACGGCCGAACGCGCGCCCGACTGGGAGACCATGAAGGTACAGCTCCCGCCCGGCACGCCGCGCCCGCCCGATAGCGCGATGGTGGCCGGCGCGATGGTCTTCGTCGCCACCAACGGCCCGGTGCCGCTGCGCGAGAACTGGCGCTGGTGGCGCTTCGTGCCCGGCGCGGACTGGCGCCATCCCACCGGCCCCGGCAGCAGCATCGAGGGCAAGGACGATCATCCCGTGGTGCAGGTGTCCTACGAGGACGCCGAGGCCTATGCCAAATGGGCTGGCAAGCGCCTGCCGACCGAGGCCGAATGGGAATTCGCGGCGCGCGGCGGGCTGGAGCAGGCCACCTACGCCTGGGGCGACCAGTTCGCGCCGGATGGCCGCCAGATGGCCAACGTCTGGCAGGGCCAGCAGGTGCAGCCGTTCCCGGTGGTCAGCGCCAAGGCGGGCGGGGCGGCGGGCACCAGCCCCGTGCGCACGTTCCCGGCCAACGGCTACGGGCTCTATGACATGACCGGCAACGCGTGGCAGTGGGTAGCCGACTGGTACCGCGCCGACCAGTTCCGCCGCGAGGCCGCCGAGATGAAGACCGTGGTGCTCAACCCGGCGGGCCCCCGTGACTCCTGGGACCCGAGCGAGCCCGGCGTGCCCGTGAAGGCGCCCCGGCGCGTCACGCGCGGCGGCTCCTTCCTCTGCAACGAGGATTTCTGCCTGAGCTACCGCCCCAGCGCGCGGCGCGGCACGGACCCGTACACCAGCATGTCACACCTCGGCTTCCGGCTCGTGATGGATGACAGCCGATGGACGGCCCTGCGCAAGCAGCCCGCTACGGCCATGCAGCCCCCGCCCCAGGGCAGCCCCCACGCCCTGTCCGCCCAGCTTTCCTCAACCGGAGTCAATCGATGAATGCGAAAGGACTTCACTCGCAGCGGGCCACGGCACGCCGCTGGCAACTCGCGGCCACGGCCGTTGTCGCGGCGCTCGCGCTAGCGGGCTGCAAGCGGGCCGACGAGAACAAGCCCGCAGAAACGCAGGCGCCGGCCGCCCAGGCTCCGGCACCGGCACCGGCTGCGCCGCCGCCCGTGACAGCGACGGCCCCGACCAGCCCGAGCACCCCGACCACCCCCGTGCCGGACGCCTCCGCGCCCGCGCAGGGCGCCTCGCCGGTGGCCGCCGCCCCGGCCGGCGCACGCGGCGGCAAGCCCAACATCGTCGTGATATTTGGTGACGACGTGGGCCTAGGCAACGTCAGCGCGTTCAGCCACGGCGTGGTCGGCTACAAGACGCCGAACATCGACCGCATCGCCAAGGAAGGGATGATGCTGACGGACTACTACGCCGAGAACAGCTGCACGGCGGGCCGGTCCACCTTCATCACCGGGCAGACCGTGTTCCGCACCGGCCTCTCCAAGGTGGGCCTGCCCGGCGCGCCGGTGGGCCTGCAGGACCGCGACATCACCATCGCCCAGGCCCTCAAGCCGCTGGGCTACAACACGGCCCAGTTCGGCAAGAACCACCTGGGCGACCAGGACCGCTTCCTGCCCACCAAGCACGGTTTCGACGAGTTCTTCGGCAACCTGTACCACCTGAACGCCGAGGAGGAACCCGAGCGCGCGTACTGGCCCAAGGACAACCCCGACTTTCTCAAGTACTACAACCCGCGCGGCGTGATCCACAGCACGGCGGACGGCAAGATCGAGGACACCGGGCCGCTGAACCGCAAGCGCATGGAAACCATCGACGACGAAACCACCGGCGCGGCGATCCAGTACATCCAGAAGCAGGCGCAGGGCGACAAGCCGTTCTTCCTGTGGATGAACTTCACGCGCATGCACCTGTTCACGCACGTGCGCCCCGAATACCGTGGCAAGGCCGGGCTGGGCCAGGGCCACGAGTACGCGGACGGCATGTGGGAGATGGACCAGAACGTGGGCAAGCTGCTCAAGTCGATCGATGACGCCGGCATCACCAATAACACCATCGTCATCTACACCACGGACAACGGGCCGAACTTCTTCACCTGGCCGGACGCCGCCAACACGCCGTTCCGCAGCGAGAAGGACTCCAACTGGGAAGGCGCGTTCCGCGTGCCGGCGATGATCCGCTGGCCGGGGAAAATCCAGCCTGGCACGGTTTCCAACGGGCTGATGTCCGGGCTCGACTGGTTCCCCACGCTGCTGGCGGCCGCCGGTGACGGCGATGTCAAGGACCGCCTGGTCAAGGGCACCACGCTGGGCGGCAAGAGCGCCAAGGTGCACCTGGACGGCTACAACCAGTTGCCGATGCTGACCGGCCAGACCGATAAGAGCGCGCGCAACGAGTTCTTCTACTTCAACGACGACGCCGAACTCGTGGCCATGCGCTACGACGTGCTCACGCAGGGCGCCACCCAGCCCACGGCGTGGAAGGTGGTGTTCTGCGAGCAGCGGGCGCGGGGCGGTTTCGAGGTCTGGAAGGAGCCCTTCACCTGTCTGCGGGCGCCTAAATACTTCAACCTGCGCATGGACCCCTACGAGCGCGCCGACACCGGGCCCACCAACCTTTACCACCAGCTCGAAACCGAGAACCCGTACCTGTTCATCGAGGGTAACCGGCGGGCCATCCAGTTCCTGCAGACCTTTGTCGACTATCCGCCCAGCCAGCTTCCGGCCAGCTTCACGATTGACCAGGCCGAAGCGAACGTGAAGCGCAAGGTGGCCGAGCAGATGGCCAAGGCGCAGTCGGCCCAACCGCAGAAGAAGTGACGGCGGCGGACCGGAAGCTGGAACCCGCCATGGGCGCGCGCCGGCGCCGCACCGCCGCCCAGGCTGCGGTGCGGGCCGGTGCAGCCTGGCGGCTGCCCGCCGCGCTGCTGGTGCTGTCCGGCGCGGCCGGGCTGGTCTATCAGGTCCTGTGGGTCAAGCAGCTCTCGCTGGTGCTCGGCGTGGACGTGCAGGCCGTCACCGTCGGCGTCAGCGCGTTCTTCGCCGGGCTGGCGCTGGGGGGCTGGGCGATCGGTCGATGGGCAGACCGATTGGCAGACCGCGCTGCCTCGCCCTGGCGGCTTTATCTTTGGCTGGAATGCGGGATTGCTGCGCTGGCGCTGGGCGCCACCGTGGCGCTGGCCCATGCGGCGGCGCCGTTCGCGTGGCTGGAAACCCGCGCCGGGATCGTGGCCTGGGCCTTGCCCGTGCTGCTGGTGGCCCTCCCGGCCGTGGCCATGGGCGGCACCATGCCCGTGCTGCTGCGCGCGATCCGTCCCACTGAAGAACTTGGTGAACTTGGCGGACATGGAGAGCTTGGCGCCCACGGCGGGCGGCTCTATGCCGCCAATACCGCCGGGGCGATTGCCGGCACGCTGCTGGCGGCGTTCGTCGCCATGCCGCTGTTTGGCGTGTTTGGCAGCGCCTGCGCGGCGGCGGGGCTGAACCTGCTGGCCGGTGCCGGGGCGCTCTGGCAGAGCCGGCGGGTGCCCATGGCCGCTCCGGCGGCTGCCTCCCTTGCACCATCCACCGCGTCAACCCCGGGCGCCGCGCAGCGCCGGCTGGCGCTGGCGCTCTACGCCGTGGCGGGCGGCATCGCCCTTGGCTATGAAGTGGTCTGGTCGCAGGCTATCGTCCAGTTCCTGAGCACGCGCGCGTTTGCGTTCGCCGTGGTGCTGGCCACCTATCTGGCCGGCCTCGCGCTCGGTAGCGCGCTGGTGGCGCGGCGCGTGGACCGGTCGCGCGACCCATGGAGCGCCTTCGCGCTGCTGGTGGTCGGGGCGGGGCTGGTGGCGCTGGTCGAATTCGCGTGGCTCGGGGAATGGCTGCCGGCCCTGCAATCCGCCGCCCATGCACGCGTGCTGGAGGGCACGGGCAACCTGCTCGCCGCGTCCAGCGCACGCTTCGCCGTGGCGGCGCTGTGCATCGTCTTCGTGCCCACCGTGCTGCTGGGCGCGGCATTTCCGTACGCGGTGCGGCTGTCGGTCGATCCGGCGCGGGTCGGGTCGGGGTTGGGCGCCGTGCTGGCGCTCAACACGCTGGGCGGCATCGCCGGATCGGTGCTGGCGGGCGCGGTGCTGGTGCCGTGGATTGGCGTGGTGCACACGCTGGGCGTGCTCGCCGCCGCCAGTGCGCTGGTGGCTGTGCTGGCGATGGCCTTCGGCGATGGCGTCACGCGCCGTGCCCGCGTGGCCATTCCGCTGCTGGCCGTGGTCACGCTGATGGTGGCCGTGGCCACGCCCGCAGATCGTCTGGCCCGCCTGCTGGCACAGGCGCGCGGCGGCGAACTGGTGTTCTACGAGGAAAGCCGGGGCGCCACGGTGGCTGTGGTGGAACAGTCCAAGGGCACCCAGAGCTTCCGCCGGCTTTATATCCAAGGGGTGTCGAACTCCGGCGATACCATGACGTCGCTGCGCTACATGCGCCTGCAGGCGCTGTTGCCACTGATCGTCCACAACGGCACGCCGCGCTCGGCGCTGGTGATCGGGCTCGGCACCGGCATCACGGCCGGCGCGCTGCTCCAGTACCCGGGCCTCGAACACCGCGTGGTGGCGGAACTGCTGCCCGCCGTGGTGCGCGCCGCGCCAAGCTTCCAGGGCAATTTCGACGCCAGCCACGACAAGCGCATCGACATCCGCCTGCGCGACGGCCGCCGCGAACTGCTCCAGGGCGCGCAGCGCTACGACCTCGTCACGCTGGAGCCGCCGCCGCCGTCCGCCAGCGGCGTGGTCAACCTCTATTCGCGCGAGTTCTACCAGCTGGCCGCCAGCCGCCTCCAGCCGGGCGGCATCGTCGCCCAGTGGCTGCCGCTGCCGACCCAGAACCGCGACGACACCCGCTCGCTGGTGCGCAGCTTCCTCGACGTATTTCCGCATGCCTCGCTCTGGACCACCGAGCTCCACGAAATGCTGCTGGTCGGCTCGGCGGAACCGCTGGCGCTCGATGCACCGACCATCGCCGCGCGCTTCCGGCAGCCCGAGGTCGCCAGCGCGCTGCGCGCCGTGGGCGTGGCATCTCCGGCAGCACTGCTGGCCACCTACATCACCGACCGCGATGGCCTGGACTGGTTTGCCGGCGATGCCCCCGCCGTGACCGACGACCGCCCCCGCATCGAATACGCGGGCTGGGTGCGCCAGAAGGCGTTCGTGCCGGTGCTGCGCGAGCTACTGGCGCTGCAATCGGACCCGCCGCTCACCGGCGCCGACGATAGTCTGCAACAAGCCATCCGCCGGGAGCGTGACAACCTCCAGACCTTCTACGCCGCCGGCCTCGACGCCTACGAGGGCAACCGGCAAGCCTGGAGCCACCACATCACGGAGGCGATCCGGGCCGACCCCGACAATCCCTACTACCGCTGGTTCACCGGAGGCGGCCGATGAGCGCCCGCGACGACATCCTCACGCTCCAGGCCCGCATGGGCGAGTCTATCGTCGGGCAGGCGCGCATGATCGAACGGCTGCTGCTCGGCCTGCTGGCCGATGGCCACCTGCTGGTGGAGGGCCTGCCGGGGCTGGCGAAGACCCGGGCGATCAAGAGCCTGGCGCGCCATCTGGACGCGCGGCTCTCGCGCATCCAGTTCACGCCGGACCTGCTGCCGGCCGACATCACCGGCTCGGATATCTATGTGACGGACGCCGGCCGGGGCGATTTCCGCTTCCAGGCCGGGCCGATCTTCGCCAACCTGATCCTTGCCGACGAGGTCAACCGCTCGCCGGCCAAGGTGCAGGCCGCACTGCTCGAAGCCATGGAGGAGCGGCAGGTCACCGTGGGCGGCCAGACCCACAAGCTTGAACCGCTGTTCCTGGTCATGGCGACGCAGAACCCGATCGAGCAGGAGGGCACCTATCCGCTGCCCGAGGCGCAGATGGATCGCTTCCTGATGCATGTGAACGTGGGCTACCCCGAGGCCAGCGCGGAGGCCGAGATCATCCGGCTGGCGCGCACCGAGGAAGCGCCGCCGCAGCAGGCGGCACCAGCCGCCGGGGGCGGCGCGGCGCAGCGGCTCTCGCCGGAGTCCGTGTTCGCGGCGCGGGCGGCCATCCACGGGATTGCCGTCAGTGAGCCGGTGGAGCGCTATATCGTCGCGCTGGTGCAGGCCACGCGCGACCCGGGCCGGTTCGACGATGACCTCAAGCGCTGGATCCAGGTGGGCGTGAGCCCGCGCGGGTCCATCGGGCTGGACAAGGTGGCGCGCGCCATCGCCTGGCTGCGCGGGCGGGACCATGTGACCCCGGACGATGTGCAGGCCGTGGTGCACGACGTGTTCCGCCATCGGCTGATCCTGTCCTACGAGGCCCACGCCGCGTCCGTCAGCACCGATGCGGTGATTGACCGCCTGCTGCAACGCGTGGCCGTGGCCTGACATCCTCTCCACTACGCCACCCCGCCATGCCGCGCGACTTCGCCGCCCGTGACCGGGCCGCCACCGGCGCCGGCGCGGCCCCCTCGACCGCCACGCCGGGGGTCAATGTCGACATGAACGCGCTGGCCGCGCTGGAGGCCACCGCCCGCGACTTCCACTTCCGCACGCGCCAGCCGGTGCACAGCCTGCTGTCCGGCCGGCATGGCTCGCGCGTGCGTGGGCGCGGGCTGGCCTTCGAAGAGGTGCGCGGCTACCTGCCCGGCGACGATGTGCGGACCATGGACTGGCGCGTGACGGCGCGCACCGGCAAGCCGCACGTGCGCGTCTATGCCGAGGAAAAGGAGCGCCCGGTGCTGCTGGTGGTGGACCAGCGCATGAACATGTTCTTCGGCAGCCGGCGGGCGATGAAATCCGTGGTGGCGGCGGAGGTGGCCGCGCTGGCGGCGTGGCGCATCGTGGCCGACGGCGACCGCGTGGGCGGCATCCTGTTCGGCGATACCGACCTGACCGCCAGCGCCCCGCGCCGCAGCCGGGACGCGGTGCTGCACCTGCTGGGCGACCTCGTCGCCCATAACCGCCGCCTGCATGCCGAGGCCGAAGCCCGGCGCGGCGCCGGCCAGTTCAACGCGGCGCTGGAGCGCGCGGTGCGGCTGGCGGGCCACGACCATCTGGTCATCGTCATCAGCGACTTCGACGGCGCCGACGACCGCACGCGCCGGCTGATGCTGGCGCTGCGCAGCCGCAACGACGTGCTGTCGGTGCTGGTCTACGACCCCTTCCTGCTGGAGCTGCCCGATTCCGGCCACCTCGTGGTCAGCGACGGCGAGTTGCAGGTGGAACTGGGCTTTGGCCGCGCCGCGCTGCGCGACCAGATCGGCAGCTTCGCCAGCCAGCACAGCCAGGCGCTGTTCGACTGGCACCATGGCATTGGCGTGCCGCTGCTGCCGGTGTCCGCCGCCGAGGACGTGGCGGTGCAGTTGCGGCGGCTGCTGGGCTAGGCGGGACGGCGACTACAGCCCGTAATAGGGCCGGTTCGCCTCGATCCGCGCGCGCTCTGACTCCGGAAACGCGCCGTCGGCGAGCAGCCGGATCAGCGCAGCGCGGCCTTGCTCCTGCGCGCCGATGTAGTACGCGCAGACCGTCAGCTCGTCCAGCGCGCGCCAGCGGTACACCGAGGTATCGACGAACAGCGCGTCGGCGGGCAGCGGCAGCGCCGCCGCCTGCTGGGCGTAGAGGTGCCCAAGCGCGTATTCCCCGCGCTGGCGGTGCCAGCGGGCCAGGTCGCACAGCGGCTCGGCGCGGGTGGGGCGGGCCTGATAGGCGGCCAGGTAGGCGGCGGCCACCGTCTCGGGCGGTGCGCCGTCCAGCGCGAGCATCGCCGCGCACTGGTAGGTGGCGAACCACTGCTCCTCGTCCCATCCCCCCATGGCCGCCCGCGCGCGGTAGTGGCGCAGGGCGTCTGCCGGCCGGCCGGCGTCCCGGCAGCTTTGGGCGAGGTAGAAGCGGTAGCGCGTGTTGTCCGGGGCGTCTGCCACGGCGCGCTCCAGTACCTCGATATCGCGCAGATAGGTGTTCGGGTCCCGGGCCCGCGCGCCGTCGCGCGAGACCACGATGGCCGGGCCTTGCAGGTCGTCCCAGACCGCCGGGGCGTCGCTGGTCAGGTATTCGTGGATCA
The DNA here is from genome assembly GCF_052115685.1 of Cupriavidus sp. 2KB_3. Classification (NCBI taxonomy): domain Bacteria; kingdom Pseudomonadati; phylum Pseudomonadota; class Betaproteobacteria; order Burkholderiales; family Burkholderiaceae; genus Cupriavidus; species Cupriavidus sp. 2KB_3. Next base: position 56,179 of record NZ_JBFRHD010000015.1, on the reverse strand, counting down.
CGCCCTCCCAGCGCCATGGCACCCCCGCCCGCACCAGCGCGTTGCGCTGGTACTGCCAGCCGCTCAGCTCGCAGCGCAACCGATAGCCATCGGTGCCGAGCGCCGGCCAACGGAAGTCGTCCGGCACGCCCAGCGTTTCGTCGGCATCGATGAACAGGATGTAGTCGTCCGGCTGGCACTGCGCCCGGGCCAGGGTGAGCGCCTCGTTGCGGTTGTGGGCGAAGTCGCGCCAGGGCCGCTCGTGGAGCGCGCCCGGCAGGCCCGCCATGCACTCGGCAATGCGCTGCTGCGTGCCATCGGTGGAGCCGGTATCGACGATCAGCCAGCTATCGATCCATGGGCGCACGGACGCAAGGCAGCGCGCGATCACCGGCGCCTCGTTCTTGACGATCATGTTCAGGCAGATGCGTGGCATGGGGCGTGGCATGGGGATGGGGATGGACGTAGGTAGTGTCTTGCGGCCACGGCGGCGTGGGCTGCCGTGGCCGGAGGCGGTATTGTTACCGTCAGATGCGCGACGGGTACAGGCCCTCGGTACAGATCATATAGGTCAGGTTCGCCGGCGCCTGGCCGGTCAGGTTCGGCAGGGCGAAGTTCGTCGTGCCGTCGCCGCCAAACGTGTTGCCGATGAGCGAGAACAAGGGCGCATAGAGCTGGATCGGCAGAAGCTGGCCTTTTGCAACCATGCCGCCCATGTCGTAGTTCTCCGGGTAGGGCAGGGCGGTCAGCCAGACGTCGCCAATCGTGCATACACCGCTCGCGCCGTCCTGGCCTTGATTGCCGGTCGGGCCTTGGGCACCCGTTGCGCCTGTGGCGCCGGTCGCCCCCGTCGCGCCGGTTGCCCCCGTGGCGCCGGTCGCGCCTGTGGCACCCGTGACACCCGTAGCTCCGGTGTTGCCGGTCGGGCCTTGCGGGCCGGACGGGCCGGTAATGCCCGTGGCGCCAGTGGCACCCGTAGCACCGGTAGCGCCCGTCGTACCCGTGGGGCCTGCGGCGCCGGTCGCGCCCGAGGGGCCGGTGCTGCCGGTTGCCCCGGTGGCACCCGTGGCGCCGGTCGGGCCCGTCGCGCCCGTGGCACCCACGGCGCCCGGACTGCCGACATCGCCGCGCGCCACATCCTGCGAGAGCGCGGCCAGCGTGGTCTGGCGGGCGGTCAGCTGGGTGGCGAGGGCTTCGAGCTTGTCGTCATAGGCATCGCCAAACACCGGCTTGAATGGCTGGTTTAGCAGGTTCAGGCCGCTGGTATCCACCCCCAGGTTGACCAGGCGGGCGCGCACGAGGTTGAGCGTGCTGGCCAGGTTGGACTGCATCAGGCTGGCCAGCGTGGCGTTGAACGCGTTGAACACCGTGGCGGTGTCGGGGTTCTGCGCGGCGGCGGCCACCACCAGTTCCGTGATCGGCGTGATGTTGGTCGTGCCCGGGCTCTGAATGTAGGAATGCAGCGTCAGCCCGGCGGGGCCGGTTACGCGCGCCACGCAAGGCAGGGCCAGACCGGCGGACGAGACCGACCATGCGCCGTTGGCGTCACTCGTGGTCGAGGCCGTGCCCGCGGCGCAGCGCAGGTCGATGGCGCCGTTCTGGACCGGCGCGCCGGTGGCCGCCGTGCCCGAGAGCGTGGCCGCCGCCGGGGCGGCCGCCACCGGGGCGCTGGTGCCTGCATCGTCGCCGCCGCCGCAGGCGGTCAACAGTTGGGCCGTGGCCATGGAAAGGGCGAGCGCCCACCGGTTCTGTTTCATCGAATTCCCCTGGGAATGGCGCGTCGCCGGCGTGCGAGTCGCCAGTCCCGAGCCTGTTATGTATCGAATGGAAAGGAGGCCGCGACCAAACGGCCGTGGCGCTCGCGGGGTGGATTCACCCGGGATGCACTCGAGATTCACCCGCGGCGCCGGGCGTGATGATAAGTCAACAAAGCCAGGTTTTCTGCCACCGATAGGGGGCAAGGGGAAGTGCTAGGGCCTGCGGGAGGTTGGGGTCGCGCATGCGGGGCGTGTGATGTTTGGGGCGCTTTTCACAGCGCCCCGCATGGCTGGTGCGGATGACAACGGGATGACAACGGGCTTAGACTGTGCTTACACCGTACCCATCGCCGGGTCGGTGATGGTGTGCTGGCCGGTTTCCACGCGGCCGGCAAAGCGGCGGTAGTACGCGGTGTCGACCGGGGTCGTCACCGCGAAGTCGTACCACTGTCCGCTGTCCTTCAGCGACCAGTGCAGCGTCTGCGTGCCGCCGGCCGCCACCGTGGTCTCCCACGGGCCGTCCGTGCGATACGCCAGCGGTGCCACCCGGAAGGTGCAGGCGGCCTTGCCGGTGTTCAGCAGGTCGACGTAGACGTCGCCATTGGCGATGTCGTAGCAGACGCGCACCTCCGGCACGCCCAGCGCGCCGCCCAGCACGGTGGTATCGCCCTTGAAATGGCGATGGAAACCGTTCGGGCCGAGTACCCACAGGTCGTACTGGCCCGGCGCGGCGGCCGACGTGCTCCAGCTATCGGACAGATTCTTGCCGGCCTCCACCATGTAGCGGCGCGGAATGCTGCTCAGGTCGTTGCGGTCATACACGTGGAACACCGCCGCCTGCGTGCCCGAGTTGGCGAACAGGATCTCCACGTGGCCGTTGACGTGGGCGCGCGCACTGGCGTGCAGCTCGTAGGGCAGGGCGCGCGACGGACGCGTGCCGGTGGCCTGCTCCGGCAGGTTGATGTCGGACGGCACGGGCACCGCCGGCAGCGCCTGCTGGGCGACGCGCAGGGCGTCCGCCGACGCGCGCGTGCCGCGGCCGGCCAGCGTGGGCAGTGCCTCGCTGTTCGGCGTCTTGAAGTTGAACGCCGAGGTCAGGTCGCCGCAGACCGCGCGGCGGAACGGGCTGATATTGGGCTCCTGCACGCCAAAACGGGCCTCCAGGAAGCGCAGCACCGAGGTGTGGTCGAACACCTGCGAGTTGACCCAGCCGCCCCGGCTCCACGGCGAGATCACGAACATCGGCACGCGCGGGCCCGGGCCGAACACGCGGCCATCGCGGGGCGGCTGGCTGGTGCTGCCGTCCGGCGGCGACTGCGTGTAGTACTCGGCAGCGAGGTCGGCATCGGCCAGCGTGGTCTTGCCGGCCAGCGAGCTGTCGGCATTGCGCGACGGCGCGGACGGCGACGGCACGTGGTCGAAGTAACCATCGTTCTCGTCGAAGTTGACGAGCAGCACGGTCTTGCTCCAGACCTCCGGGTTGGCGGTCAGCGCGTCCAGCACTTCCTGGAGGAACCACGCGCCCTGCACGGGCGTGGACGGCCCCGGGTGCTCGCAGTAGATCGACGGCGCGTTGATCCAGGAGACCTGCGGCAGCTTGCCATTGGCGATGTCCTGCCTGAAGGCGTCCAGGTACTGCTCCGGCTGGGTGCCCGGCAGCGTGTTGGCGATGCCCTTGTAGAGCGGATTGGCGGCGTTGTCGGTGGCCGCGTCGTAGGCCTTGTACGGCACGGCCTGCCCGGTGTTGGTGTACGGGGCGCCCGGCGAGCCGCCGCTGGACACCGGGAAGCCCGAGTTCAGGTTGGCGCGGCGGAAGGTCTGGAACGCGCCCAGCATGTTGTCGCCCCATTCGTCGGGCATGTTCTGGTAGCTGATCCAGTTGATGCCGGCTTCCTCGAGCCGCTCGGCGTAGGTCTTCCACGTGTAGCCGATGTTGGCGTCGGCGGCCACGCCGTTGATGGCATCCCACTCGTTGTTCACGAAGGCCCGGTTCAGCGGCATCGCGCCGTTGGTGCCGGAGATGTGGAAGGAGCGGTTGGCGTCGGTGCCGGTGTGCATCGCGCAGTGGTAGGCATCGCACAGCGTGAAGGCGTTGGCCAGCGCGAACTGGAACGGGATTTCCTGTTCCTTGAAGTAGCCCATAGACGTGTCCGTCTTGGCCACCGGCCAGCGCGACATGCGGCCGTGGTCCCAGGCGGCCTGGCTGTCCGCCCAGGCGTGCGGCGTGCCTGCGGTGCGCTGGGCGTTGTTGGCGCTGCCGTTCAGGTGGTACGGCGTGATCAGCGAGCCGTTGGTGCGCGCCTGCTGCCAGACGTTGCGGCCATTCGGCATCGGGATGGTCAGGCGGTCGCCAAACCCGCGCACGCCGCTGAGCGTGCCGAAGTAATGGTCGAACGAGCGGTTTTCCTGCATCAGGATGACCACGTGCTCCACATCGGCGATGGTGCCGGTGGCGTTGTTGGCTGGAATGGCCAGCGCGCGGCGGATGCTGGGCGGAAAGGCGGCCAGGGCGGCGGCGGAGAAAGCCGTGCCCATGCTCGCCTGCAAGAACTTGCGGCGGGAGATCATTGTTCGGTTTTTGGGGAAATGTTGGGAGGAGGCGTGCCCGGCGGGGCTCAGGGGGCGCAGCGCTTGTCCGGGGCCGGCGCGGAGGCGGGGGGCGGATCGCCGGCGGGCGGCTGGCTCGGGCTCGGCTTGTTGTCGTCACCGCCGCAGGCGGCCAGCAGCAGCGCGGCAAGGCACGCGGCCGCGAGGGCGGTCGTCAAACTGGCTTGTTTCATGGGGTCAGGGCTGGTTGGATCGGGTCTGCCACATCAGCAGACCCGCAAGCCTATGTGTCAGGGATGACACAATCGTGACCCTCGCTGCACTAAGTGATGTATGCAGCATGCGGGGGGAGACGCCTACAACGGTCCTCGGAGTGACTTGAGTCCCACCCAGATGACCCCGATCACCAGGTTGATTGGCACGCTGAGCACGCTCGGCACGTAGAAGATGGCCGATAGCGCGGGCGCGCTCATCATGGTTTCGGCGATGCCGCCGAGGGCGAACAGGATCAGGCCGCACCAGAGCCAGCGCCGCATATAGGTGGGTAGCCAGTGGGCGCGCGACTGGTTGAAGCGCCACGCCGCGGAGCGCTCGAACAAGTCGCCCCGGCTGGCGTCCTTGAACAGCCAGCCGAAGAAGAAAAAACGGTATAGCAGCGTGCGAAACGCAAGCTCTTGCATGATGCGCGGGCAGCCGGGCTGCCAGGTTGCCGATTCAAGAAAGCGGGGCTTCCTGACGTAATAGGCCGAATAGGCGGGTTTCGCAATATGGATGCGAGCCTGGGAAAACGGCGCCCCAAAATGGGGACTGGGCCGGGTTGCAACCCGGGTTTTCCCGCTGGGCGCTATGCCCGCCTGGCCGCCGGTTGTCCCCCCGCTTGTCCCCCCATTTGGGGACAGTCAAAACGTGACAGCGCTGTTACAGTCGCGCGCAATGCACCGGTCGACAAGTCCGGGCTAAACATCAAAAAAAAACGGGTCGGGTCCATGTTTTCACACTTCTCCGCTGGCGCACGCGCGTTCGGCATGGCTTTGCTTGCCACTGCGGTGCTCACCGCCTGCGGTTCCGATGACAACGCTGCGCCGGCCACGCAGCCCACGCCAGCGGCCACCAAGGTGGTGGTGGACACCACCAGCGCCACGCCGGTTGCCGGCGGCAGCCTGACGCTGAAGGCGACGCTGCTGGCCGCCGACGGGAGCGAGGTCAAGGGCGCCAGCTTCGCCTGGACGTCTTCGGATGAATCGGTCGCCGTGGTCACCGCGGCTTCAGACAAGGCGCCGGCGGGGGTGTCGGCCTCGGTCTTCGTCGGCACCTACGCCACCGTGCAGACCCGGAACGCCGGGGAAGTCGACATCACGGCCACGGCGACGCTGGCCGATGGCACCCGTGCGACGTCCGTCACCCATCTGGTCGTGCAAGCCGCCCCGGCCAAGTCGTACACGCTGACCCTGTCGCCCGCGAACCTGACGGTGACCGCTGGCGCGGCGGCACAGACCGTCACCGCAGCCGTGCGGCGCTCGGATGGCGTGGATGGCATCGCCGACCTGACCAACTGGACGTGGACCACCGGCGATGCCACCTTCCCCGTGACGCCGGCAGCGGACGGCCATTCGGCACAGGTCAGCAGCCCGTCTTCGGCCACGCTGGCCGGCTCCGCCGTGCTAGCGGCCTGCGCGGACGCGCCCACGGGCACCCGCCTGTGCGCCAATGCCGCGCTGGCCCGCCCGGCCACGCCGCCGCCGCCGACCTACACCGTAGGCGGCACGGTGTCCGGGCTGGCCGTGGGCAAGAGCCTGATGCTGGCCGGACCCAACGGCGATACGGCGGTCATCAGCGCCAGCGGGGCGTTCTCGTTCCCGACTGCGCTGGTCGCCGGGGTGCCGTACGCCGTCACCGTGACCGGCCAGCCCGCCGGCCAGACCTGCACGGTCCAGAACGGCAGCGGCACCATCGCTGCCGCCAACGTCACCAACGTGGCGATCACCTGCGTGCAGGCCCAGTTCGTGGTAGTGGCCAACCGCCAGGAACTGACCCTGTCGGTCTATCGGACGCATCCGGAGACCGGGGCACTGACGGCCGTGCCGGGCAGCCCGTTCCCGACCCTCGTGCCGGTCAGCGACATCGCCTTCCTGCCGTCCGGGCTGATCGGGTACGCGGTGATGGCGGACAACAACTTGATCTTCCCGTTCGAACTGAATGCCGCCACCGGCGCGCTCACGCCCATGCCCGGCGCCAGTGTCCCCAGCACGCCGGCGCCGCAGGTCGTCGCGGTGGACCCGACGGGCCGGTGGCTCTACGTCGGCGCCTTTGGAACGCTGACGAGTTATGCCATCCAGCCCCTGACGTATGGCCTGACCAGCACGTCCGTCATTCCCGCCAGCGTGCCGACAATGCCGGCTGGGATCGCCGTGTCCCCGAACGGGCAAAACGTCTACGCCACGAACATTGACCTGGGCCATGTGTGGCGTCTGGCGGTCGATCCGGCTACCGGTGGGCTGGCGTCAGGCTCCGCGTTGTCATCGTTCGGCGTGCAGCCGACGGGAGTGGCCGTGTCGCCCAATGGCAGCACGCTGTACTTCACCAACCTGGACACCGGCACCCTCGGCATCGGGACGCTCAATGCCGCAGGCGAAATCATCAACGACGTCGTGATGCCGACTTGGGGAACGGCACCCATCGACATTGCACTCGCGCCGTCCGGTCAGTTTGGCTACGTGCTCGACACGGCGAGCGGCCGCATCGAGACGTTCCAGCTTGGCGGCTCGGGCGCTCCGGTGTCGCTCGGCGTGACTAACGCCAGTGCCAACGGCCTGCGCCTGCGCATCACACCGGACGGGCGCTTTCTGTACACGCCGTCCTTCAACGGCACGCTGTACGGCTTTGCGATCAACGCGGCGAGCGGCGCGCTGACGCCGGTGCCGGGCAGCCCGTTCGTCACGGGCAATAACAACGTTGCCATGGCGATCGTGCAGCCGACGCCTTAAGCCAGTCGGATTTATCCATTCAACACAGATTACGGGTCGGGTCTCATGTTTTCACGCTTCTCCGCTGGCGCACGCGCGTTCGGCATTGCCTTGCTTGCTGCCGCGGTGCTTGCCGCCTGCGGTTCCGATGACAACGCCGCGCCGGCCACGCCGGCCGCTACCAAGGTGGTGGTCGATACGACCAGCGCCACGCCGGTTGCCGGGGGCACGCTGACGCTGAAGGCGACGCTGCTGGCCGCCGATGGCAGCGAGGTCAAGGGCGCCAGCTTCGCCTGGACGTCCTCGGATGAATCGGTCGCCGTGGTCACGGCGGCGTCGGACAAGGCGCCGGCCGGCGTATCCGCCTCGGTCTTCGTCGGCACCTATGCCACCGTGCAGACCCGGAACGCCGGGGAGGTCGATATCACCGCCACCGCTACGCTGGCCGATGGCAGCCGCGCCACCTCTGTCACCCATCTGGTGGTACAGGCCGCGCCGGCGAAGTCGTACACGCTGACGTTGTCGCCGTCGAACCTGACCCTGACCGCTGGCGCGGCGGCACAGACCGTGACGGCAGCGGTGCGGCGCTCGGATGGCGTGGATGGCATCGCCGACCTGACCAACTGGACGTGGAACACCGGCGACGCCACCTTCCCCGTGACGCCGGCAGCGGACGGCCATTCGGCACAGGTCAGCAGCCCGTCTTCGGCCACGCTGGCCGGCTCGGCCGTGCTGGCGGCCTGTGCGGACGCGCCCACGGGCACCCGGCTGTGCGCCAACGCGGCACTGGCTCGCCCGACCGCGCCGCCGCCTACCTACAGCGTGGGCGGCACGGTCACCGGGCTGGCGGCGGGCAAGAGCCTGACGCTTTCCGGCGTGAATGGGGATACGGCGGTCGTCAGCGCCAATGGTGCCTTCACGGTGTCCAGCGGGCTGGCCAATGCCACGGCCTACAACGTCTCCGTATTCGCCCAGCCCGCCGGCCAGACCTGCACGATTCAGAACGGCGTCGGCACCATCGCCGCCGCCCATATCACCAACGTGGCGATCACCTGCGTGCAGGCCCAGTTCGTGGTGGTGGCCAACCGCAATGACCGGACCCTGTCCGTCTATCGGATCGACCCCAACACCGGCGCGCTGGCCGCCGTGCCGGACAGTCCGTTCCCGACCGTCAACCAGGTCAACGACATCGCTTTCCTGCCGTCCGGGCTGGTCGGCTACGCGGTCATGGTGGACAACAGCGCGATCGTCCCCTTTCAGCTGGATGCCGCCACCGGCAGGCTGACCATGATTGCCGCGGCGAGTGCCTCGACGCCGCCCGCGCCCCAGGTGGTCGCGGTGGATCCGACAGGCCGGTATGTCTATGTCGGCGGCGTTGGTACGCTGACGAGCTTTGCCATCAATCCCGTGACGCAAGCTGCGGAATTGACGTCAAGCCTGTCCGCAGGCGGGTCGGCCAGTGCGGGCGGGATCGCGGTGTCCGCCGACGGGCAGAACGTCTATGCCACGAGCATCGCGGCGGACGCGTTGTGGCAAGCTCCTGTCAGTCCGGCGACGGGCTTGTTTACGTTCGCCTACGCCAGGTCATCGCTTGGCTCCCGGCCGATGGGGGCGGCCCTGTCACGCGATGGCAGCGCGCTGTACTTCGCCAACCTGGACACCAATAGCTTCGGCAGCTGCACGCTCGATGCCACCGGGGCGATTACGAGCGTCATGGACATGCTGATTGGGGTGTCGCGTCCCGTCGACGTCGCCGTCACGCCGTCGGGACAGTTTGTCTATGTACTCGGTACCGGGAGCAACAACATCCAGACGATGCGGATCGACCCCATGTTTGGCCCCTTGCCGGGCGCCATCACGCCCGCCAGCACCAATGGTCAGCGCCTGCGCATCGAGCCGAACGGGCGCTTCCTGTACACGCCGTCGCTCAACGGCACGCTGTACGGCTTCGCCATCAATGCGACGACTGGCGCGCTGACACCGGTACCGGGCAGCCCGTTCGCCACGGGGAATATCAACGCCGGCATGGCGATTGTGCAGCCTACGCCATAAATCGGCGGATCGTTACGCGGGGATCGTTACGCCGTCCAGGCCTGCGCCGGGTTGCAGGCCAGGTAGCGCGCCGGTTCGGCAATGCCGAGCCGCGCGCGTGCCGCGTCCAGCGGTTCATGCAGCAGGGTTTCGTAGTCCTCCCCCAGCAGCCAGCCGGCGCGGCGGCCCAGCCGGTAGCCTTCCAGCACTGCGCGGGCGAACGCCATGCTACGGCTCACGCGCAGGCTCTTCAGGGCAGCGGCAACGGCGATGAAGGCCCAGCCGGTGCCGCCGGTCTGCGCATAGCTGAACGCCACCAGCGCCGCCTCGCCCAGGCTCTCGTCCGCGCGGTAGCCGGTCAGGACGTGCCAGATATCGTGGATGTCCCGCGTGCGGCGCCCAAACCACATATAGGCGTCCTCGATCACCGGCTCCTGGTTCAGGTTCGACACCTTGGCCAGCCCATCGGCGCTGTAGCCGGTCTTTTCCAGAAATTGCCGATAGGCGGCGCCCACCGTGCCCGGCGCGAAGCTGGCGATATAAGCCGGGTCGGACAGCCGCTCGGCCAGTTCGATGCGCTGGTAGGCCAGCCGCCGGCCCTGCCGGGTACTGAGCAGCCGGCGGTAGTTCTTCGGCATGGCGGGGCCGTTCAGCGCCCGCATGATGCGGAACACCTGCTCGGTGTCGTTGCCGTCCGCCAGCAGCTTGCGCACGGCACGGAAGGCGGTGAGCAGGTCGCGCTGGTAGGGATCGGGGGCGGGATCGGGGGCGGGCGAGGGGGAAGCAGAACTGGAACTGGCCATGGCAGGCTCCTCGGTCTTCACGGTCAGGCGGGCACGGCCGCGCGCAGGCTGGCGGCGGCGTTGCGTACGAAATCGACACTGGCCTCCACGGCCGTCACCGGCAGCATATGCCCGCCGGTCACCAATGTCAGCCGGGCCTCCGGCAGCTTGGCGACCAGCGCCTCGCCGTTCTCGCGGTAATCGAGGATGCGGTCCTCGCGGCCAAACAGGATGCTCACCGGCACCTTCAGGTCGCCATAGGTGGGCAGCAGTGGCGGCAGGCTGTGCGCCACGCCGAGCAGGTCTTCGGACGCCCCGAGGAAATGGCCGGGCCGCAGCGCCAGCAGGCCGCCGCCGCGCGTGGGGAAGTCCGCCGGCGCCGCATCCGGGCCGAACACGATCTGCATGACCTGCTCGCGGTTGCGGATCGACATCGGAATCAACAGCGTCCAGGCGATCAGCCGGCGCATCAGCGCGCTCTGCATCGTCATGGCCTTGAACACCGGCGAAACCACCTCGGGCGGGTGGGTGAGCGGGGCGATCAGCGCCAGCCCGCCCACGCGGGCCGGGTGATAGGTGGCCAGCGCCAGCGCGATGGCGCCGCCGAGCGAGTGGCCGACCACCAGCGGCTGCTCCAGCCCGAGCTGGTCGATCAGTGCGGCCAGCGTGTCGGCCTGCGCGCGCAGGTCTGCCGGCGCGCCGGGCGTGCGGGTGGAATACCCCGCGCCGGGGCGATCCACCGCAATCACGCGGTAGTCGCGCGCCAGCGGCGCGATCATGCCGTAGTCGAAATTGGCCAACTGGCCGGACAGCCCATGCACCAGCAGCACGGGCGGGCCTTCGCCGCGCTCCACCACGTGCAGGCGGGCGCCGGGTACCTCCACGAAACGGCCGGTGGGCGGCAGCGCCGCCTCGATCTTGCGCGCCGTGCGCCAGGTGAACAGGAACAACAGCGCGCCCAGCACCAGCAGCGGCACGACGATGACGAGTACGAGAATCAGCAGGACGTTCATGGTTGGGCTTCGGCAAGGGGGTCTTGGGACGGCATCGTGGTGGCCTGCGTGGTATCGAAGCGGAGCACGCCATCGTCGATGCGGCCATGGCGGATGGTCAGCATGTCCATCAGATAGTTCTGATACACGCGCCACGGCTTGCGGTGGCCCTGGCGCGGCAGCACGGCGGCGGCGCGCTGCACGTAGCCGGAACTGAAATCGAGGAAGGGCACCCGCTGCACGTCCGGCTCCACCTGCGGCAGGGCGTAGCGATGGCCGTGCCGATCCATGTACTTGAGCAGCCGGCAGACGTATTCGGCGGTGAGGTCGGCCTTGAGCGTCCAGGACGCATTGGTATAGCCGAAGGCCAGCACTAGGTTCGGCACGTTGCTCAGCATCATGCCCTTGTAGGCCAGCAGCTCGGACGGCCGGCGCGGCTGGCCATCCACATGCACGGCGATGTCCCCGAGCATGTTCAGCTTGAGCCCGGTGGCCACCACCACCAGATCGGCCGGCAGCGTCTGGCCGGACTTCAGCACGATGCCCTCGGCGGTAAACCGCTCGATCTGGTCGGTGACGATGGAAGCGCGGCCGTTGCGGATCGACTGGAACAGGTCGCCATCGGGCACCAGGCAGACGCGCTGGTCCCATGGGTTGTAGCGCGGGGTCAGATGCGTGGCGACGTCGAAGCCCGGCTGGAGCTGCGCGGCGGCCATGCTGACCAGCCGCTGCTTGACCTTTTCGGGCCGGCGGCGCGCCAGCTGGAAGAAGAACATGCCCAGCAGCACGTTCTTCCAGCGCGTGGCGCGGTAGGCCAGCCGCTCCGGCAGCACGCGCCGCAGCTGGTTGGCGATGGCGTCCTCGCCGGGGCGGGTCACGATATAGGTGGGCGAGCGCTGGAGCATGGTCACGTGCGCGGCGGTCTCGGCCATGGCCGGCACCAGCGTCACGGCGGTGGCGCCGCTGCCGATCACCACCACGCGCTTGCCGGCGTAGTCGATCGACGGATCCCAGAACTGCGGGTGCACCATCTGGCCCCGGAAGGTTTCCTCACCCGGAAAGGCGGGGCGGTGCCCTTCGGCATAGCTGTAGTAGCCGGCGCAGACGTAGAGGAAGCGGGCGCGCAGCCGTACGCGGGTGGCGTCGGGTGCACGTTCGGCGTCGATGGTCCAGCAGGCGTCGCGGCTGTCCCACGCCGCGCCCACCACCTTGTGGCCGAAGCGGATGTGGGCCGTGATGCCGGCTTCCTCGGCGGTTTCCTGGATGTAGCGCAGGATCGACGGCCCGTCCGCAATGGCCTTGGCGCCGCGCCACGGCTTGAAGCGGTAGCCGAGCGTGTACATGTCGGAGTCGGAACGGATGCCGGGATAGCGGAACAGGTCCCAGGTGCCGCCCAGGGTCTCGCGGGCTTCGAGGATGGCGTAGCGCTTGCCGGGGCAGCGCTGCTGGAGCTGGCGGGCGGCGCCGATGCCGGACAGGCCGGCGCCGACGATCAGGACATCGAGGACTGCGTCATCGGAAGTGGGGGCGGTCATGACGGGCATCCGGATCTGGGGAGTTCTGACAACATAGGTTGTCAGACGCCATCTGACAATAGGGAATGTCATACTGGCGCCCATGACTGCCGAGCTGACCCCTGCCCGCCGCTATCGCGGCGCCGAAGCCGAAGAGCGGCGCGCCCAGCGCCGCGCCCAGCTGATTGCCGCTGCCGTGCAGGTCTACGGCGAGCGCGGCTACCAGAACGCCACGGTCAAGGCCGTGTGCGAAGCGGCTGGCCTGACCGAGCGTTACTTCTACGAATCGTTCGCCAATAGCGAGGCGCTGCTGCTGGCTTCGTTTGAAACGGTCACGCATCGGTTGCTGCGGCGCATCGAGCAGGCGGGCGAGGATGCCGGCGGCGATGGAGAACATCGCGCGCTGGCCATCTTGCATGCTTATTTCGGCACATTGCAGTGCGAGCCACGCTCGGCCCGGGTATTCCTGGTGGAGATCCGGGGCGTGAGCCGGCTGGTGGACGAGGCGTTGGGCCGGTCGCTGCGCGAATTCGGCGGACTGCTTGCCCGCACACTGCTGCCGGGTGCCCCGGAGCCCGATCTGATGCTGCTGGCCGGCGTGGCGGGCGGCATCATCCACGTGGCCCTGCACTGGATTCGTCACGGCCATGTGCCCGATGTGGACACGGTGGCGGCCACCGCGCTCCAGTTGGCGCTTGTTCTCAGGGCGAGCGCGCGGAATTGATCGGGATTTCTTGATTTAATTGCCTGGGGCAACCAATAATTTGCCTCAGGCAAATAAATCGTACTCCCCCATGGCCCCCAATCCGCAAGTGCTGGCGCGCGCCGAAACCGTGCGCCGCTTCAATCGCTTCTACACCCGCCAGATCGGCCTGCTGCACGAGCATCTGCTGGAAAGCGAGTTTTCCCTCACCGAAGCCCGCATCCTCTATGAGCTGGCCCATCGCACGGGCCTGACCTCGTCCGACCTGTGCCGCGAGCTGGGGCTGAACGCCGGCTACCTGAGCCGCGTGATTGCCGGCTTCGAGAAGCAGGGGCTGGTCGCCAAGACCCGCTCGCAGGCGGACGCACGCGTCAGTGAACTGGCGCTGACCGATGCCGGCCGGGCGACCTTCGAGGTGCTGAACCTGGCCTCGCGCAACGAGGTGACGGCGATGCTCGGCCGCATGACCGAGTCCAGCCAGCAGCAGTTGGTGGAGGCCATGACGCAGATCGAAGCCCTGCTCGGCGAATCGACCCCGAGCTACATCCTGCGTGACCCGCAGCCGGGCGACATGGGCTGGGTCGTGCGCCAGCAGGCGGTGCTGTACACGCGCGAGTACGGCTGGAATGGCGAGTTCGAGGCGCTGGTGGCGGAGATCGTCGCCAAGTACCTGCGCGAGTACGACCCGAGCGGCGAGCGCTGCTGGATTGCGGAGAAGGACGGCCAGGCGGTGGGTTCGGTGTTCGTCGTGCGGCACGACGCGGAGACCGCCCAGCTACGCATGCTCTATGTGGATGCCAGCGCGCGCGGGCTGGGCATCGGCCATCGGCTGGTGGATGAGTGCCTGCGCTTTGCCCGGACAGCCGGCTACAAGCGGATGATGCTGTGGACCAACAGCATCCTGACCGACGCGCGCAGGATCTACGAAAAGGCCGGCTTCACGCTGGTGGAGGAGGGGGCCCATCACAGCTTCGGCAAGGATCTCGTCGGCCAGATCTGGGCGCGGGACCTGTGAGGGGCGATCCCTCGGCCATCGTCGCTGCCGCGTTGACCGGCATCCTGGTGGGGGCGGCGATGGTGTCGACCCGGGCGGTGTCCGCCGATGCGTCGCCGGCCACGCTGGCCTTCCTGCGTTATCTGATTGGCCTGTGCGTGCTGGCGGGGCCGGCCTGGCTTGGCACCCGCACCCGCACCGGGACTCGGACCCTGACCCGCTTCGCCCGCAAGGATGCGGCGGTGCTCGCCGGGCTGGGCGTGTTCCAGTTCGCCGTGCTGATCGTGTTGCTGAACCATGCACTCGGCGTGCTCTCGGCGGCCACCTGCGCGCTGGTGTTCTCGACCATGCCGCTGTTCACGATGCTGCTGGCCGTGCTGAGCGGGCGGGAGGCGTTCAGCCTGCCCAAGCTGGCGGGGCTGGTCTGCGCCGTCTCGGGCGTGGCGGTGCTGCTGCATGGGGCGCCCCTCGGTGGCGTAGGTGGCGTCGGCGGTGGGACGCACCTCGGCGCCATGGCTGCGCTGATCGGGGCAACCGTGATTGGCGCCGTGTGCAGCCTGCTGTACCGCCCCTTGCTCCAGCGCTATGCCGCCTTGCCGACCAGCGTACTGGCGATGTGCGCGGCGGTGGTGTTCCTGCTGGCGCTCTGCGCGATGACCGGCCAGCCGCTGTGGCCGTCCCTGTCGCTGACGCAGTGGGGGCATGTCGCCTTTATCGGGCTGTCCAGCGGCGTGGGGTACTTTTGCTGGCTCTGGGCGCTGACGCGGCTGGAGGCGAGCCGGGTCGTCGGCTTCCAGGCGCTGGGGCCGGTGACGGCGGCGGTGCTGGAACTGCTGGTGGGCCGCCAGTTGCCCTCGTGGTCACTGCTGGTGTCGATTGCGCTGGTGGTCAGCGGGTTGCTGATTACCCAGCAGGGGCGCGGCCCCTCCGGATCAGGTGCCCGCCGCCAGCCGGGCCTGCTCGAGGAAGGAGCGGATCACGCTGGCACCGGGCGACGTCCGGCGCCATAGCAGGCCGAAGCGGCGCGGCTCCGGCTCGATCGGCAGGGTCAGCTTGGCGATATGCAGGCCGGCGGTCAGCGGCGAAGCGATGTCCGGCACCAGCGATACCCCGAGCCCACGGTCCACCATCATGGCGATGGCCAGCAGCGAACTCAGTTCGAAGCGTTCCTGCGCGGGCGTGATGCCGGCCCGGCGCAGGTAGTCGCTGGCCTGCTTGCCGCCGCCCAGGCTGCGGTCATAGCGGATCAGGGGCCGGGTGCGCAGCAGTTCGTGCGGATCGGCGTTTCGGTCCTGCGCGGGTGCCAGCACCACCAGCGGCTCTTGGCGCAGCAAATCCCAGGCGAAGGTCTTGGGGAGGGCGAAGGGCGGGTGCAGGCAGACGGCGGCATCGAGTGATGCATCCTTCACCGCATCGAACAATTCGTGGGAGAGCGCCGAGCGGATATGCACCGACACCCCGGGGTGCACCGCCGCGAACCGCGCGAGCGCGTCTGGCAGCAGGCTGTGCAGCGCCGTGTTGATCGTGCCGATGCGAAGTTCACGCACGGCATCCGCCTGATTCACCCATCCCCTCAGTTCGTCCACCTCCCGCAGCAGGGCCGGGCAGCGCTCGGCCAGCCGTCGTCCGGACTCGGTGGGCGCCACGGTACGGCCGGCCCGCCCCAGCAGCGTAGTGCCGAGTTGCCGCTCCAGCACCTGAATCTGCTGCGAGATGGCCGCCGGGGTCACATTGAGCCGCCGCGCGGCTTCTGCCAGCGTGCCGGTCTCCACCACCAGCGCGAACGCCTTCAGGTAAGCGGTTTCCATAGAATTTCTAATGTATGAAGGTAGTAAAGGATAGTTTATCTTTTTCATCGCTTGGCGGACACTGCCCCTCACCCCTACGGAGATACGGTATTCGCCATGAGAAGCAAGCTATTCGTCCCCGGTTCACGCCCCGAGTTTTTCGCCAAGGCGCTGGCGAGCGATGCCGACGCGCTGTCTTTCGATCTTGAGGACGCGGTGGCCGAGGAGAAGAAGGGCGAGGCCCGCGCGCTGCTCTCCGGGCTGCTGCGCGCCGCCGAGACGCGCGCCAGCACCAAGACGCTGATCGTGCGCGTCAATGGGCTCGATACGCCGCATTTCGAGGCCGACCTGACGGCGGTGGTCGTGCCGGGTTTGCATCTGGTCAACCTGCCCAAGCCCGAGAGCGCCGATGACGTGCGCCGCGCGGCGACGGCGATCGAGCAGGCCGAGCGGGCGAATGGGTTTGGCGATGGCGATGTGAAAGTGGGGCTGCTGCTGAATATCGAAACACCCCGGGCGCTGCGGCTGGCCGCCGAACTGGCCGGCGCCCATCCGCGCGTGGCGGGCCTCCAGCTTGGGCTGGGCGACCTGTTCGAGCCGGCTGGCGTGCATCGACGCAACACCGCCGCGATTGCGTCCGCCATGTTCGCCGTGCGGATGGCGGCCGCCGAGGCCAATGTCTATGCCTACGACACGGTGTTCGCCAACATCCGCGACACCGAGGGCTTCCGCGCCGAGGCCGAGATGTCCCGCCAGATGGGCTTCCTGGGCAAGAGCTGCATCCACCCCAGCCAGATAGCGCTGGCCAACGAGGTGTATCGGCCGTCCGACGAGGAAATCGCCCACGCGCTGCGCGTGGTGGCTGCCGCCGAGGAGGCGGAGACCAACGGCGTGGCCGCCTACGTGGTGGACGGCAAGATGATCGATCCCCCGTTTGTGCGCCGCGCGCAGGCGATTGTCGAGATTGGCCGGCGGCTTGGACTGATCGCCGCCTGACCCTGATTTCCCCGCGTTCCTACACAAAAAAACACACAGGAGACAAACATCATGACGAATCCATCGTCGCTGCGTGCCGTGGCATGCCTTGGCCTGATGGCCGCAACCGCCGGTATGGTCGCAATGGTCGCAATGGCGGCGCCGGCTCTGGCCGCCGAGGGCGCCTACCCCTCCAAGCCCATCACCCTGATCGTGCCGTACCCGCCGGGGGGCTCGAACGACATCTTCGCGCGCATCGTCGCCAAGGAGATCGGCGAGGAACTGAAGCAGCCGGTGGTCATCGACAACCGGCCGGGCGCGAGCGGCAACACCGGCACCGGTCTTGCGGCCAAGGCCGCGCCGGACGGCTACACGCTCGTCGCGGTGTCCTCCAGCATGACCACCAACGCAGCCATCCAGAGCAAGCTGCCGTTCGACGCCGTGAAGAGCTTCGCGCCGGTGGCGATGGTGGCCCACGGGCCGTTTATCGTGGCGGTCAGCAATGACTTCCCGGCCAAGACGCCGCAGGAGTTGATCAACGCCATCCGCGCCAATCCCGGCAAGTACAACTACGCATCGTCCGGCCCGGGCAGCGTGAACCAGTTCGGCACCGAGCTGCTCAAGGCGCAGGCCGGCAAGCTGGCCATCACGCACGTGCCGTACCGGGGCATGGGCCCGGCCGTGACCGACCTGATCGGCAACCAGACCCAGCTGCTGATCTCCAGCGGGCCCTCCCTGCTGCCGATGGTGCGCGCCGGCAAGGTCCGCGCCGTGGGTATCACCAGCCTGAAGCCGAGCCCGATTGCGCCGGATCTGGTGCCGATGGCCAGCGCCGTGCCCGGCTACGAGTTCGAACTCTGGTGGGGCTTCCTGGCGCCGGCCGGCACCCCGCCGGCGATTGTCGCGCGGCTGAATGCGGCGGTGAATCAGGCGCTGGCCAAGCCCGCCGTTAAGGAGGCGATCCTGAAAGAGGGTGCCGAGGTCACGCCCGGCACGCCGCAGAAGTTCGCCGAGACGATTGCCGCCGATGTGACCCGCTGGAAGGCGCTGGCCAAGCAGCAGAACATCGTCGCGGATTGAGTTTTCAGAGATTTTTCGGAGTGAGTATGCAATCCAACACCAACGGGCAGACCACGGGGCAGACCACGGGGCAGACCACGGGCTTCGGCACCCAGCGGGCAGGACAGCCCGGTCCGCTGAGCGGCGTGCGCGTGCTGGACCTGAGCGCCTACATCGCAGGGCCGTACGGCTGCTCGCTGCTGGCGGATCAGGGCGCGGACGTCATCAAGGTGGAGCCGCCCGTCGGCGACAACCTGCGCAAGTACCCGTCCACGCTGGAGGCGGAGTCCCGCGCCTTCCTGGGCGTGAACCGCAGCAAGCTGGGCGTGGTGCTCGACCTGAAGGCCCCGGCCGATCTGGAACGGCTGCTGGCGCTGGTGCGCGAGGCCGATGTGCTGGTGCACAACTTCCGGCCCAGCGTGCCGGGGCGGCTGGGCATCGGCTACGCGCAGTTGGCCGCCGTCAATCCGCGCCTGATCTACTGCGCGGTCACCGGCTACGGCGAGGCCGGGCCGCTCAAGGACAAGGCCGGCTACGACCAGGTGCTGCAAACCATGACCGGCATGTGCACGCTGCAGGGCAAGCACGGCGGGCCGCCCGAGATCCTGTACGGCTCGGTGGTGGACTACTACGCCTCGGCGCTGGTGGCGGGCGGCGTGGCGTCCGCGCTCTATGAGCGGGAGAAGAGCGGGGTGGGGCAGTACGTGGGCGTGTCGCTGCTGCGCGCGGCGCTGACCATGCAGTCGGCCCGCATGATCTGGGCCGAGTCGGAGCCGCGCGACGTGGGGCGCGACATGCGCTCGGGCGGCATCACCGGCATCCATCCCACCCGGGAAGGCTATCTCTATATCTCGGCCAATACCCCGCATTTCTGGCGCGCCCTGTGCGAGAAGACGGGTTTGGGGGAACTGCTCTCGACCGACCGTTACGACAGCGTGCGCAAGCGCGCCCAGCATCAGGGCGAGATCCTGCCCAAACTGCACGCGGCCTTGCAGCAGCGGTCGGCGCTGGAATGGGAGGCCGAATTCGGCGAGGAAGTGCCCTGCGCGGCGGCGCGCTCGGTGGAAGACATGTTCGATTTCCCCCAGGTGCTGGCCGAGGAGATGGTGACGACGTTCGACCACCCGGTGGTGGGCCGCTATCGCGGCTTTACGCGCGCCGTGAAATTTGGCCGCACGCCGGGGCCGGAGCCGTTCGCCGCGCCGGCGCTGGACCAGCACGGGGCCAGCGTTCGCGAGGCGGCCGACCGGCTGGTTGGCCGTGGCTGAAGTCGGGGCTGAGGCTGGCTTCCAGCCAGTGCCGAACAGTTCGGCCAGCGCCGCGCCACGCAGCGCGGCATGGCCGGACGCCTGCGACGCCCATCTCCACATCTATGACCCGCGCTTCCCGGCCATCGCGCCGAGCGTGGCGAACGCCACCGTGGCGGACTACCGGCGCGTACAGGCGCTGCTGGGCACGCGCCGCGCGGTGATCGTGCAGCCCCGCTGCTACGGCACCGATCACAGCGCCACCCTCGATGCGATCCGGCAGCTTGGCATCGCCAGCACGCGCGGCGTGGGCGTGGTGCGGCCCGATGTGTCCGACGACACGCTCCAGGCGCTCGATGCCGGCGGTATCCGGGGCATCCGCTTCTCGCTCTACACGCCGGCTCACGCCGTGGTGGGCTTCGAGATGGTGGAGACGCTGGCCCACCGCATCGCCGAACTCGGCTGGCACCTGCAGCTGCACTGGACTGCCGACCAGATCGTCGCCCATGGCGACCTGCTGGCGCGGCTGCCCACGCCGCTGGTGTTCGACCATCTGGCCCGCCTGCCGCTGCCCGGTGGCACGGCGCACCCGGCGTTCGCGCTGGTGTCCGGGCTGCTGGCGGAAGGCAAAGCGTGGCTGAAGCTGTCCGGCGCCTATCTGGATTCGATGGTCGGCGCCGCCGGCGGGTATGCCGATATCGCCCCGGTGGCTCGGGGGTGGGTGCGCACGGCGCCGGAACGGCTGGTCTGGGGCAGCGACTGGCCCCATTCCACCGAGCCGCACGCCAAGCCGGACGACGCCTTGCTGTTCGACCTGCTGGCCGACTGGATCGATGGGGCCGGCACCGAGTCGACGCGCCGCCGCATTCTGGTGGACAACCCCGCCACCCTGTACGGATTCGAGGCGCCATAAACGCCCACACAAGAAATCTTTCGGAGACAACCATGAGCAAGACCCTGCAACGCCTCGGCAAGGCCGTGGCGAGCCTGACTGCGACCCTGGCTGCGGCCGTGCCGCTGGCCGCTTTCGCCTTCCCGGACAAGCCCATCCGCATGGTGGTGCCGTACTCGGCCGGCGGCGGCGCGGACAACACCGCGCGGGTGGTCGCCCAGAAGGTGGGCGAACTCCTCGGCCAGACCGTGGTGATCGACAACAAGCCGGGCGCCGGCGGCGTGATCGGCGCGGATGCGGTGGCCAAGGCCCCGGCGGATGGCTATACGGTGCTCTACGACGCCTCTGCCTTCGCCGTGAACGGCGCGCTGCGCAAGCTGCCGTTCGACCCATCGGCCGATTTCATCCCGATCTCGCTGGTCGCCACGGCGCCGCAGATCCTGGTGGTGGCCACCAACGCGCCCTACAAGACCGTGGCCGAATTCATCGCCGCCGCCAGGAAGGCGCCTGGCAAGCTGACCTACGCCTCTGCTGGCGCCGGCACCGGCTCCCATCTGGCCGCCGAGATGTTCAACGAGCAGGGCAAGATCGAATTGCTTCACGTGCCCTACAAGGGCGGCGCGCCGGCGCTGACCGATGTGATGGGCGGGCAGGTGGCGTCCTACTTCGGCAACACCGCCTCCACGCTCCAGTACGTGACCGGCGGCAAGCTGCGTGCGCTGGCGGTGACGTCGAAGACGCGCCTCAAGGCGCTGCCCGATACGCCGACGCTGGCCGAGAGCGGCATGCCGAACTACGAGGTGCTGGAGTGGAACGGCGTCTTCGTGCCCAAGGGCACGCCGCCGGACCGTGTGCAGGCCATCGCGAGCGCTGTGCAGAAGGCAGTGGCCGACCCGGCGGTGCGCGCCAAGCTCCAGCAGGCCGGGCTCGATCCGGTGGGCAACACGCCGCAGGCGTTCAAGGCCTTCCTGCACACCGAATCGACGCGCTGGCAGGCGCTGGTCAAGGCGCGCGGGATTCGGGTGGAGTAAGTGCCTGGCGCTCGGTGGCCTCGGCCTCGGCAGCGGGTACGAAGCGCCGCTGCCGCATCCACTTGGTCGCCACCCACTTCTCGCCGGCTGCAGCGCCCCGGACGCCCCCAACAAAGCCAACTTCCGCGCCGCGCTGGAGAAAGGGGCGCGGCTTCGTCAAGGCCCATCCCAAGACGGCTGCGAAGGGCACGGACACTGCCGAGCCGGATCTTTGCTACGGCCACGTCCGCGTGAACAAGGTCACCGGCGCCTGGCTCGCGTGGTGCGCGGCAGCGGCACGATGGAGCTGACGCAGCAGCTGGTGGCCACCGGCGGCGGCTGGCAGCTGATGTAACAAGGAGGGATCAGGCGTTGACGACGCGGCGCGCGAAGCGTTCCAGGTAGTCCATCAGCCGCTCCGCGCCGTTGGCGGCTTCGGCTTCGTTGCCGCTGGCGATGGCCTGTGCCATGACCAGATGGGCCTGGGCGCCCTCGGCAATTTCGCCTTCGTGCTGGTAGGCGTACCAGAAGCGCCGGCACTGCACGATCAGCGGGATCACCGCCTTGACCGCCGAGCGGTTGCGGCAGGCCGCGTGGTTCACGTGGTCCAGCGCCTGGTCGGCGGCCATGTATTCGTCGAGGTTGCCGCGCTGGGCGGCCTTGACCATCTTCTGGGCGCAGGCGATCAGCGCCTTGCGCTGGGCGTCGGTGGCGCGGCGTGCGGCGTTGGCGGCAATCAGCCGCTCCAGCACGCGGCGCGTGGCCAGCACGTCCAGATGGTCCATGACGTCGATGGTCGAGACAATCAGCCCGCGCCGGGGCTGCTGGAGCACCAGCCCCATCGACACCATGCGCACCAGCGCCTCCCGCACGGGCGTACGGCCCAGCCCGGTGAGTTCGGCCAGCTCGGCCTCCACCACGGGGCTGCCGGGGGCGATCTCAAGCTTGGAGATCAGCGTCTCGATGCGGTCGTAGGCCACGTCGGCGGCGCGGCGCTTTTCACGATTGTCAGTCTCGGCGCTCTGGTTTTTGGAAGGTGTCGGCATCTCGAACAGGTTGGCAGCGGGGGCGGCGGTCGACATTATGCCGTGACCGCCGCCGGGGGGCTCAGAGCGCCTGGAACGCTTGGAGCGCTTACAGCGTGGCGCCGATCTTGCGGAGCTCGGGAATCGCCGGGGCCTTGGCCACCCACAGGGCGTCGAACTTCTGGATCGCCGGCTGCGGGTCGTAGTTGGCCACGCTCTTGAAGTGGACCGACGACTGCTTGAGCTTCTCGATCAGCCCCGCCTCCGTGGTGACGATGTCGTTGATCTGCGCGGTCAGGGACTGCGTGACCAGCGCACGCACGAGGTCCTTGTCCTTCGCGTCCAGCCCTTGCCAGATCCGGCCCGAGACCAGCGGCGCGAACGGCATGAACAGGGCGTTCATCGGCAGCAGGGACTTGGAAATCTTGTCGTAGCGCTGGTTCCAGGACAGTTCGATATCGGCCTCCAGCCCGTCCACCTGGCCGTTGGTCATGGCGTCGAACACGGCCGGGGTGGGGATCGGCGTCGGCGCGGCGCCCAGCATCGAATAGAAGTCGCGGTAGACCGGCGTGGGGTTGATGCGCAGCTTCATGCCCTTGAGGTCGTCCGGCGAATTGATGTCGCGCGTGGCGAACACCACCCGCATGCCGGTGATGCCCCAGCCCAGGCCGATGGAGCCGGTCTCGCGCGGCAGGGCGTCCAGCAGCTTCAGGGCCGCCGGCGTGCGCACCAGCTTGGCCACGCTGCTGGTGGAGCGCACCAGGTAGGGCGCGTTGATGGCGGCCACGCTGGACACCCGCGAGCCCAGTTCGGCCGCCTGGATCCAGCCCATGTCGAGCGCGCCGGACTGGAGCTGCTGCATCATCGCGGACTCATTGCCGAGCTGGCCCGAGTGGAACACGGTCACGGTCAGGCGGCCGTCGGTCTCCTTCTTGAGCGACTCGCCGAAGGCCACGGCGGCCCGGTTCCACGAATGGCCGGCGGGCGTGATCAGGCCCAGGCGGAATTCCTTGGTGGTGGCGGCGCGGGTGGTGGAGGTGATGACCATGGGCGCGGCAACGGTGGCCAGCGCGGTAGTCTTGAGGAAACGGCGGCGGGTGATGAGGGTCATGGCGGCTCCTGTGCGAATCGATGGGTAACGGCGAGGCGGATGGGACGGCAAGGGATCGGGTTGGATCGGTCGGCTAGTCCAGCAGGCCGATGGACAGGCTCGGGAACAGCGAGAGCAGCACCAGGGCCACGCAGCTGATCAGGAAAAAGGGCAGCGTGACCATGAACATCTTCCCCGGCTTGGCGCCGGTGACGGCGGAGGCCACGAAGAAGCTCAGCCCCACTGGCGGCGACATCAGCCCGAGCACGAGGTTGATGACGATGACCACCCCAAAGTGGCGCGGGTCGATGTGGTAGACCTCGGTGGCAATCGGCAGCAGGATCGGCACCGTCATGATCAGGCCCGGAATACCGTCGATCACGGTGCCGATGATCAGCAGGATCACGTTGGCCAGCAGCAGGAATTCGATCGGGCTGTGGGCGATGGTCTGGATCCAGGCCGCCACCATCTGCGGGACCTTGCCATAGATCAGCAGCCACGAGAACACGGCGGCAGCCGCCACCAGGAACAGCACGATGGCCGAATAGATGGCCGAGCGCAGCAGGATGGCCGGCATGGTGCGCAGGTCGAACTCCCTGGTCACGTAGCGGCCGACCAGCGCCGCCGCCAGCGCGCCCACGGCGGCGGCTTCGGTGGGGTTGGCCACGCCGGCGAGGATGGAGCCGACGATCACCACCGGAATCAGCAGCGTCGGGCTGGCCTGGACCACGGTGGTGGCGCGCTCGCGCAGCGTCTTGCGCGCGCTGCGGGGGTAGTTGTAGAAGACCCCCATGATGGCGATGATGATGAAGAACAGCACCGTCAGCAGCAGCCCGGGCAGGATGCCGGCGATCAGCATGTCGCCCACGGCCACCTGGGCCAGTACGCTGTAGACCACGAACATCACCGAAGGCGGGATGATCGGCCCCAACATGCCGCCGTAGACAGTCAGCCCGGCCGCGAAGGTCTTGTCGTAGCCCTGTTTCTCCATCTCGGGCACCATCACCTGCGACATGATCGCCACCTGGGCCGTGGCCGAGCCGATGATCGACGACACCAGCATGTTGGCCAGGATGTTGACGTAGGCCAGGCCGCCCTTGATCGAGCCGACGAAGGCCATCGACAGGTCTACCAGCCGGCGCGTGATGCCGCCGCTGTTCATGATCTCGCCGATCAGGATGAACAGGGGGATGGCGATCAGGCCGTAGCTGTCCACGCCCGCGAACATCTGCGAGGGGAACGATTGCAGCAGCACGGTGGCGCCGGTGCTGAAGATGAACGCCAGCCCGGCCAGGCACAGGCAGATGCCGATCGGCACGCCAACCAGCATCACACCGCAGAAGAAGAAGGTTGTCGGCATGTCAGTTCACCGTCTCGGAATTGCCCACCTGGAACTCGGGGAAGGTGCGGCGCGGGGCGAGGTCGAGGTCTTCGAGCAGGTTGGCCAGCGCGTGCAGGCTCAGGGTGCAGGAGAACAGCGGCATGATCAGCTGGAGCACCCAGACCGGCCATTCCAGCGTCTGGGTGTGCTCGGTGTAGAGGAAGTTGAACGATTCGGCCGCGTACTCGCGGGCGTCGAAGCCGTAGCGCGCGATGCCCACCGGGTCCATCCAGATCCAGCACATCGCCAGCAGCGCCAGCCCGAACACCAGCACGCCGCCGGTGGAGATGGCCTTGGCGGCGCGGGCGGCCTTCGGCGGCAGGTGCTCGGTGAGCAGCCCCACGGCGAAATCGAGCCGCAGGCGCGTCATGACCGAGGCGCCGACGAAAGTCAGCCACACCACGGCGTAGACCGACGCCTCGTCCACCCAGTACAGCGGCAGCCCCGCATAGCGCGTGACCACGTTGAGCAGGATCAGCAGCACCAGCAGCGTCATCAGGCCGCCGAGCACGTAGCGCTCCACGGCGAGCACGGCGTCCGAGGCGCGCAGCACCCAGCGCACCGGTCGCGCAACGGTGGCCGCGGCGGGCGCTTCGGCCGCGGTGAGGGAGGAAAGGTCAGGCATGGCAGGCAGACTCCAGGACGAAGGGCGGTCGTGACGATGGCGGACGCGACGACTAGTGCAAGTTGGATGCCTGCGGCGGCACGGAACCGCCGCAGGCAAGCCTCACAGGATCGGCCTCACACCACCGACTGGTACTTCGCCGGGCGCGTCTCCAGCGCCTGGCGCACCACGCGCTCGACGAAGGCGCGCTCCTCGCCCACCAGCGGCAGGCGCGGGCGGCGCATGAACTCGGAGCCCACGCCGACCAGGGTGTCGATCAGCTTGAGGTTCTGCACCAGCTTGTTCGAGACATCGAGGTGGAGCATCGGGGTCATCCACTGGTACAGCTTGAGTGCCTCGGCAAAGTTGCCGGCTTTCATCAGGTCGAACAGCGCCACGGTCTCGCGCGGGAAGGCGCAGCCCACGCCGGCCAGCAGGCCGTCGCAGCCCAGCGCCAGCCCTTCGTAGGCCAGGTCGTCCACGCCCATGAAGATCTGGTAGCGGTCGCCCAGGGTGTTGCGCAGGTCGGTCACGCGGCGGATATCGCCCGTGCTTTCCTTGATCGCCGCCACCCACTTGCAGTCCGCCAGCTCCACCATGTGCTCGGGCTTGAGGTCCACCCGGTAGGCGACCGGGTTGTTGTAGACCATCACCGGCTTCTGGGCGGCTTCCGCCATGACGCGCACGTTCTGCATCGCTTCGCGGGCATCGGCCACGTAGATCACCGAGGGCATCACCATGAAGCCGGCCACGCCGAGCTTGTTCGCGCCGTCGATGTAGCGCAGCGCCTCGCGCGTGCTGGTCTCGGAGACGTTGGCCAGCACCGGGATGCGGCCATCGGCGGCTTCCACCGCGATGCGCGCCACCTCGAGCTTCTCCTCGAGCGAGAGCGTGCTGGCCTCGCCCAGCGAACCGCAGGTCACCAGGCCGTGGATGCCATTGCGGATCTGGAACTCGATGTGACGGCTGGTGCCCTCTGCGTCGATCCGCTCGTCGGCGTGGAACTTGGTGGTGATGGCCGGGAAGATGCCGGTCCAGCGGGGATTGTTGGGGGTGCTCGAATTGGTCGAATTGGTCACAGGGACTCCTCGGTTGGGACGGATGGGGCTCGCAAATATCTGCTTAATATATTTAGGATATCTTCCAGCATTGGTCTAGCAAGAGCAATGCCAGTGAATACCCTGATAGCCGGCACACCCGGAAGCCGGCCTGGGGACTGGGATTGGGGGAATGAGGAGGGAAAAACGGACGGAAAGGGGGGAGGGGGGGGCGAACGGGTTCGCCCCGGCGCAGGGCATGCCGTGCACCGCCGGCGGGGCTGGTGCACCGGCACGGACGCGCCGCGTCAGCGCGTCAGGCGGTGCTCGCGGCCACGCGCGCTAGAAGCAGATTGGGTCAGCCCACCAGCGCGAAGCCGTAGAGCGCGGCGGCATTGCGCCAGCGCAAGCCTTCCGCCAGATCCGGCCGCTGCGCGAGCCAGGCCATCACCGCGCGGCACTCGTCGGCGCGCGCCGGGGCTTCGTGGTTGGTCCACGGCCAGTCGCTGCCCCACAGCAGGCGGTCTGGTCCGGCGACTTCAGCCCAATGCGCGGCCAGTGTCGGCCATTGTTCGGGGCTGGCCAGCCGGTAGGGCGCGCTGATCTTGATCCAGAGCGGGCGCCGCGCGGCGATGGTGCGAGCCGTGTCGAAGACCGGGTCATTCACGCCGAGCGGGCCGGGGCGGCCGAAGTGATCGAGCACGATGGGGGCTGATGTTTCGCCCATCGCGATGTCGAGCGCGGCCAGCACCATCGCGCCATCGCCGTTGTTGGTATGGAGTTCGACGTGCCAGTCCAGCGCCGCCACGCGCTGGAACAGCGCGCGCCACGGCGCGGTGTCAATGCGGCGCCAGCCGGCATCGCCATACAGGTTCAGGCGGATGCCCCGGACACCGGCGGCATCCAGCGTGGCGAGTTCGGCGTCGTCCACGGCGGGATCGACCACGGCCACGCCGCGCAGCCGCCCCGGCATGCGGCCCAGCGCGGCCAGCATGGCCGAGTTGTCGGTGCCAAGGAAGCTGGTCTGGACCACCACGCCGTAGGGGTCCACCGGGTCCACCGCCGGGTCCACGGCCGGGTCGCCCAGCGCGCCGGCCATGGACAGCCAGTCCGCCAGCGGCGCGGCATAGGGCGGCCGATAGCGCGCCGAGGCCACGGCCACGCCGGCATCGAAGACATGAAAGTGGCAATCCACCAGCGTCTGGCTTGTCGTCATCGGCACGATTCTCCTCTGTGCGGGTTAGCCCCGATATGGCGGGCTGGCCTGGTCCGGGTACTCTAGTCCTCTATAGGAGTGGAATCTAACACGGACACCAGATGCCAGACAATGCCACGCGCCAACCGGCGGCCGCCTCGGCAGGCATGAGCCGCTACGGGCAGATTGCCGCGCAATTGCAGCAGAAGATCGTCACGGGCGAATGGTCGCCGGGCACCGCCATTCCGGCCGAAAGTGCGCTGGCAGTCGAATTCGGCATTGCGCTCGGCACGATCCGGCAGGCGATTGCCGTGCTGGTGCAGCAGGGACTGCTGGAGCGGGTGCAGGGCAAGGGCACCTTCGTGCGCACCGGCCTGACAGGGGGAAGCGGGGCCAGCATGATGCGCTTTTTCCGCTTCCGCTCGGAGGCGGACGCCGATGCGGCGCCCACGGCGGTGCCGCACTCGGAAATCCTGGCCTGCCGCAGCGTGCGGCTGGACAAGGCCATGGCCGGCCGCTTCGGGCTGGAGGCCGGCGCGCGGGGCCTGGCTATCTCGCGCCGGCGCTGGGTGGCGGACACCCCGCGCCTGCTCGAATCGATCTGGCTGCCGCTGCCGCGCTGCGCGGCGTTGCAGGACACCCCGGTGGCCGAGTGGGGCGAGCTGCTCTATCCGCTGTTGAGCCAGCGCTGCGGCATCACCGTGCACCGGGCGATGGACGAGGTGACCTTCCGGCTGCTTGATGCCGAGGAGGCCGAACTGCTCGCGCTGCCGCCCGCCCACCCCTGCGCCCTGGTCACGCGCCAGGCGTTCGATATCCAGGGCCAGTGCGTCGAATACCGGCTGACCCGGGGCGATGCCTACGCCTTCCGCTACACGGCAGAGATCCGCTGACCTCGCCCCCAAAAAACTGATTCAACGGAGACACCCATGCGTTCCCTGATCCCTCTCAGTCTGGCTTGCCTCGCCTTGCAGCCGGCCCTGCTGCACGCCGCCGACGCTGCCCAGCCATGGCCCACGCGCCCGCTGACCATCGTCGTCACCTATCCGCCCGGCGGCGGCGCCGACCTGATGGCGCGGCTGATCGCGCCGGGGCTGGGCCGGGAACTCGGCCAGACGGTGATCGTGGAAAACCGCCCCGGGGCGGGTGGGCAGATCGGCGCGTCGTACGTGGCCAAGGCCGCGCCCGATGGCTACACGCTGATGGTGGACGCGTCCTCCTACGCGGTGAACCCGAGCCTCTATCCGCGCCTGCCCTACGACCCCGCCAAGGCGTTCCGGGCGGTGGGCGTGCTGGCGCGCTACCCCAACGTGCTGGTCGCCAATCCCGCCTTCCCGGCGACGAACGTCAAGGACGTGCTGGCGCTGGCGAAGCAGAAGCCGGGCACGGTGGCGTTTGCCTCGTCGGGCAACGGCTCGGCGCAGCACCTGTCCGGCGTGCTGTTCGAGCAGCGCGCCAGCGTGGACCTGCTCCACGTGCCATACAAGGGCGGCGGTCCGGCGATGACCGATGTCATTGCCGGGCAGGTGCCGCTGTTCTTCGCCAACGTGGCTTCGAGCCTCCAGCACATCAAGGCTGGCAAGCTGCGGCCGCTGGCGGTGACCAGCCATACGCGCACGTCCGCGCTGCCCAACGTGCCGACCATGCAGGAAGCCGGCGTGGCGGGCTACGAGGTCTATGAATGGAATGCCGCCTTCCTGCCCGCCGCCACGCCGGAAGCCGTGGTGGCGCGGCTCTCGGACGCGCTCCAGAAGGTCATGACCAGCCCGGAGATCCGCCAGCGCGTGGCCGAACTGGGCGGCGAGGTGGTGGCCGCCCCGCCGGCCGAGGCGGCGCGCTATATCGACACCCAGACACGGCTCTGGGCCAAGGTCATCAAGGACGGCAACGTCAAGCCGGAATAGGCGCCGGCACGAAGTCTTAGCACACCAAAAACGAAGGAGACCCCCATGTCCAAAGATTCCCTCTTTGACGCCGATCGCCGGCACCTGCTCGGGCTGATGGCCGCGCTGGGCGCCGGCGCGCTGGCGCCCACGCTGGCCCGCGCGCAGGCCTGGCCGTCCAAACCCATCCGGCTGGTGGTGCCGTTCGCGCCGGGCGGCAGTTCCGAGATCGTGGCGCGCTCCACGGCGGCGGAGCTGACCAAGCTGCTCGGCGTATCGGTATTCGTTGAAAACAAGCCGGGCGGGGCGGGCAATATCGCCATGGGTGAGGTGGCGCGGGCCGACGACAACCACACCTTGATCCTCGGCCATATCGGCACGCTGGCGGTCAATCCGTACATCTTCTCCAAGCTGCCGTACGACCCAAACAAGGACTTCCGGCCGATTTCGCTGCTGTCGAAGGTGCCCAGCCTGTACGTGGTGCACCCGGACCTGCCAGCGAAGAACCTCAAGGAATTCGTGGCGCTGGCCAAGAGCAAGCCCGGCAAGCTGAACTACGGCTCGGCGGGCAATGGCAGTGCCGGCCACCTGGCCTTCGAGTACCTGAAGGCGACCACCGGCACCTTCATTACCCACGTGCCGTATCGCGGCAGCGGCCCACAGATCACCGACCTGCTGTCCGGGCGGCTGGACGCGGCGGCGGTGGGCGCGCCGGCCATCATCCAGTTCATCAAGACGGGCAAGGTGCGCTGTATCGCCACGGGCACGGCGCAGCGCATTCCGCAACTGCCGGACGTGCCGACGGTGGCGGAGCAGGGCTATCCGGGCTTCGAAATGACGCAGTGGTACGGGCTGCTGGCGCCGGCCTCGCTGCCGCAGCCGGCGGTGGCCAAGCTGGCGGAGGCCACGATCAAGGCGGTGAAGAGTCCCACCTCGGTGGAGCGGCTCAGCGCGGACGCGGCGCTGGTGGCGGGCAGCACGCCCGAGGAATTCGCCCGCTTCATCGCGGCCGAGCAGCAACGCTGGAAGCCGATTGTGGCGCGCGCGGGCATCAAGCCGGACTAGGCGTTGCGCCCGCCCTATCTATACTTCAAGGCACCGGCCCCAGGCCGGTGTCAGGAGGCGATATGGGACGCAAGTACATCGATTGCCGCGACTATCCGAGCGAGAAAAACTGCACTGTGGCGCTTAGCGCCGACAATGAAGACGAACTGCTCGAGGCTGCGGTCCAGCATGCGGTGGCGGTGCATCAGCATCAGGATTCCCCTGAGCTGCGCACGCAGCTGAAGTCCTTGTTCAAGGAGGGTGCCCCGCCGGCCTGAGCGTCGGCGTTGTCAGCGAGAGGCGGGACCGGCCAGCGGCTGATCCCGCACTTCCGGCGCGCGGCTAGCGATCCTGATAGGGGTCGTACCAGGCCCTGCGCAGGTGCACATCCCCATCCTGACGATGGATGTGCAACTCGGCGTTCTCGCGCCGGGCCATGTCCCAGCCGGCGGCAATGGCCGCTTCCATGGTCGTGAATCGCTGGGGCTTGAAATCGAGGCCATCGAACTGCAATGACCAGCCAGACTCGGCGGGCAGAACGCGAATGATGCGCGATTGCATATCGCTTCCCTTTCCAGGATGTTCTTGTTTTTTCCGGACCGCTACGCAGCCCAGCGCAATCCCGCAACTCCGCAACTCCGTAACTCCGCAACCCCGTATTCCCCGCCATTTTCTTTCGAGAAATTTATCGCTAGCCTAGATGCGTACCAAGGTACGGAGTCAAGCGCGATGCATCACACCATGACAATCGGGAAGCTCGCCAAGGCAGCAGGGGTTGGCGTGGAGACGGTGCGTTACTACCACCGGTGCGGGCTTCTGCCGGTGCCGGAGCGCGCCTTTGGCGCCGTTCGGCAGTATTCGGACGAGAGCCTGCAACGGCTTCATTTTATTCGCCGGGCGCAATCGTTCGGCTTCACGCTGGACGAAGTCCGCGTGCTGTTGCGCCAGGACGATGGCGACATGTGCGGCACGGCGCGCGCGCTGGCCGAACACAAGCTTGGGCTTGTGGAAGATCGCCTGAAGGACCTGCTACGCCTGCGCGACGAGCTGAAGATCCTCATCGCGCAATGCCACGCCAATGGCAGTGCGACGTGCTGCCCCTTGATCGAGACCTTGTCCAACGTCAGACGCTTACCTCCGCCACCCGGGCCCACTGGCATCTAGACTGATTCCGTTGCAGCTTAACTTTGCGCACTGCGCGAAAAGCCGGGGCCCAAGCAATGGAGGACCCATCATGCACACCGTCGTCAGAACGTATTCCGGAAGCGGCGCCAGCGAGCTATTCGACCTGCTGGCACAACACAAGGACGAGATCGAACCATTGATGCGGGAGGTTCAGGGGCTGGTCAGCTACACGCTGGTGCGCGGAGACGCCGGCGGCTTCTCGGTGACCACCTGCACCGACGAGGCGGGCACGGACGAAAGCGTCAAGATCGCCAAGACCTGGATCGCGGAGCACGCCACCGGCATCTCGGTGGGCGCCCCGACGATCGCCGAAGGCACGGTGATCCTGCAGTCGAAGTGACTAATATGGCGCACGGCGGAGGTGGATCGTCGCGCTTAAGGACAGCGGCCCAGCCTGCGGCGCAGGTAGAATCGCGCCCATGACTGGCGAAGCTGGGCGGATGCGGCCCGATGACAAGACCGAATTCTGGCGCGATCCCGCCATGCCCTGCGCCGAGAGCCGCCGGGCGTGCCAGAGCCGTGCGGCTTATCGGCAGCATAGCCATCCGACCTGGTCGATTGGCGCCGCGGATGGCGGCGCCAGCGTTTTCACGGGCGCCGGCCCCGCGCCGGTGGCGCTGCACGCCGGGACGCTGGTGATTGTGCCGCCGGGCCATGTCCACGCCTGCAACCCGGCGCCGGACAGCGCCTGGAGCTACCAGATGCTCCACCTTGATCCTGGCTGGGTCGCGGCGATCTGCGCGGAGGAGGGAGCGGATGCCCGTGGCATGGGGGTTCGGGTGACGCAGCGGCCGGCGCACTATCAGGCGTTCTGCCGGCTCAATGCGCTGCTTTTTTCCGCCGCCAGCGTTCCCGAGAAGGAAGCCGCACTGATTCTCTTTGTTGGCGACACCCTGCGCCTGCCCGGGCAAGCCATCGACACGGCCCCGCCCGGCGCAGCCGTCTGGCGACAGCGGCTGGCCACCGTGTTCGCCGCGCTGGCCAGCTCGCCTGTGGAGGGCCACCAGCTCGCGGAACTGGCGGGGCTGGCCGGTCTGAGCCGCTACCAGTTGATCCGCGCCTTTCGCCGGGCCACCGGCATGACGCCGCACGCGTGGCAGATCAACCAGCGCGTCAATATGGCCCGCGAGCGGCTGCGGGCTGGAGAAGCGATTGCCGATGTGGCCTACCGGCTTGGCTTCGCGGATCAGAGCCACTTCCAGCGTGTGTTCAAGGCGCACGCCGCCGTGACGCCGGCCCGGTATCGGGCCTGATTGCAACGCGTCCCGCCTGATCCCCCAGATCCTGCAATTTCCTTCAAGACGCGGCCCGCGCAGGGCGGCAGACTCCGCCGGTTTCCTCAGCGAGTTTGCGTCATGCACATGTTCCTCATCGTCGCCACGGCCCATTTTCTGGCGCTGCTGTCGCCCGGCCCCGACTTCTTCCTGATCGCCCGCACGTCGCTGGCCGCCGGCTGGCGGCGCGCCGCCGGGGCGTGCCTTGGCATTGCGCTGGCCAACGGCGTGTTCATCGCCGGGGCGTTCGCGGGAGTGTCCGCCATGCGGGCCGACAGCGCGCTGTTCGCGCTGACGCAACTGGCTGGCGGCCTGTACCTGCTCTATCTCGGCTGGCAGTTCGTGCGGTTCGCCGGGGCCACCCCGCTGGGCGCGGCGAGCGCGGGTGGCGGAGCGGCGACCGGGATCGCGCAGGCGGTGGCAAGCGGCTTCCTGTTCGGCATCCTCAACCCCAAGAACGCCTTGTTCTACGCCAGCCTGGCCGCCATGCTGAGCGGGCCGCACGCCAGCACGTCGTGGAAG
Organism: Cupriavidus sp. 2KB_3; assembly: GCF_052115685.1. Lineage (NCBI taxonomy): Bacteria > Pseudomonadati > Pseudomonadota > Betaproteobacteria > Burkholderiales > Burkholderiaceae > Cupriavidus > Cupriavidus sp. 2KB_3. Next base: position 22,707 of record NZ_JBFRHD010000015.1, on the reverse strand, counting down.
GTGGCGTACGGCGTGTGGATGTTTGGCGCGGTGCTGGGGTGGGATCTGCTGGTCGCGGTGTGCATTGGCCACCCACGCGTGCTGCGGCGCTTCGCCCGGGTGCTGCCGAAGCTGGAGCGCGCGACGGGCGGCATGCTGTTCGTGTTCGGGGCGGCGGTGCTCGTAGCCGTAGGCCGGCGGGCAATCGGCGTGGGGCAACCGTTTTAACTCACTCTGCCAAAAGTTTCACTTCTCCGTCAGATTTAGCACTCCATACTGTTTCGACCACGTCAGACTATGGCACGGGAGACTCTATGGGGCGGCCGGGACGTTGTGTGAGGACACGGATCGCATTGGGCGCCGCAGCATTGTTCCCCACGGCACTGCAAGCGCAGACATCCATGTGCAGTACGAGTATCAGCGGGACGTTCTCGGCTGGCGTGTTCTGCCAACCGGCGGCGGGCACGGCGGCTAACATCGGTACCTTGACGGGCACCACCTTCAATACGTCGACCGGGGCCAGTATCCGGGCCACCGCGTCCGCAGCCAATGCCACGGCAACCGTGGCGGGCACCACCATCACCAACCAGCCGGCGACCGCCGCGAATGGCGTGACGGCCCAGGTCACCGGCACGGCGACAGCCGGCAATGCCGCTGCGATCTTCGACGGCGGTATTACGTCGATCACGATGCAGGGCGCCGGCCTCGACGGGGTGGGCGTGGTCAACGTGAGTCCGGGCAGCTCGACGATTACCGTGACACCCGGCACGACGCTCAATGTGACGAATCGGGTCACCGGCAACGAGCACGACGGCCTCGACATCACCGCCAGCGGCGGTGGCAGCGCCACCATCCTCCATCAAGGCAGCGGGACCATCTCGACGGTCGGCGGCCATGGCATGTCCCTGAAGACCACGGCGACCAGCGCGGGCGCGGTCTCGGCGACGGTTGGCAGCGGCGTGACCTTCATCATCGACAACACCACGGCAATCGAGGATCCGTCGGACCCTGGCCTGGAAGCGGGCCCCGCCAATCACGCCGGCGTGCGCGCCTACAGCCCCGGCAGCGGCACCATCACCATCGACAGCAACGCCACGATCCGGGCCACCGCCACCAATGCGTTCGGCATCATGACCGATGCCGGCAGGGGTGCGACAAGCATCCGCAACGGTGGCGCCATTACCACCGACGGGCTGAACGGCTTCGGTATCCGCGCCAGCACGCAGGGCGGCGACGTGGCGGTGGTCAACGAGGGCGCCATTCTGGCCACGGGAGAGTGGGGGCATGGTATCTATGTCACCTCGGGACTGAACACATCCGGTTCGTTGTCGGTCGACAACCGGGCGCCGATCACGGTCGGCGCTACTGGGAATACCGATGGCTCGCGCGGCATCTATATGATCGCCCGTGCTGGCGGGAAGGCCACCGTCACGGGCACCGGTGACATCACGGTGCTCGGCAACGCCGCCACGGGGCGCGCCTTTGGCATTACCGTTGGCGCGGAAGCCGGCGACGTCACCGTCAACTATTCCGGCAAGATCACCACCTACGGCGATGGCTCGGCCGCCATTCGCGCACATTCCGTCAGCGGCAATACGCAGGTGACCTACACCGGTGCCCGCCTCGAGACCTTCAACGGTAATGCCAACGGCATCTACGCCACCACCGGCGCGGCGACCAACACGGTAGGCATCACGGCGCAGGGCACCATCATCACGCACTCGGACAATGGCGGTGGCGAGGGCTCCGGCGGCGGGTCGTTCGGCCTCCAGGGGACCAGCCTGGGCGGCGACGTCGACATCAACTTCCTGAGCGGCAGCATCGACGTGAACGGCAGCGGCGCGGCCATCGTGGCCGGCAGCGGCTACAACGGCGGCACGGGGCTGGGGCGCGTCACCGTGCAGAACGCCGGGACACTGACGGCGCGCGGCAACGCCCAGCGCGGTATCACCACGCTCTCGGGAACGGGGACGCAGACCATCGTCAACCGGGGCGCGATCCAGACGCTCGGGGCCATCGACGCGCAGGGCATCCTGGCGCGGGGCAGCGGCGCGGCGGCGATGTCCGTCGTCAATGATGGTGCGATCTCCACCGTCGGGAACAACGCATCGGGCATGGAGATCACCACGGTGGGCGGCGCAGTTGACTTGCAGAATCTCCAGCCGGTTCGGGCGGGGTGGGGCACGAGCGCGGGCATCGCCACCGCCGGGCTCACGCAGGCCGTGCGCAACGCCTCTTCCATCGAGGCCCTGAGCGACCAGGCCGTGCGCGCCGACAGCAACGGCTCGGCGGGATCGTTCCGGCTCGACAATACCGGCACGATGACGGGCGTTGTCTCGGCGGCAACGTCTGACGTCACCCTCAACAATGGCGGCACGTGGACCCTGCGCAGCTTCGCGGATAGCACGGGAAGCGGCTCGCGGGACAGCTGGAACGTGGCAATCGCCAACCTCGGCACGGGCCCGAACAACACGGTCGACAACACCGGCACGCTTGCGCTGGCCGCGCAGCCGGTGTCAGGGGCAGGCGGCACGCGGCAACCGGCCGACGCCATCGTCACATTCAACCCGGCCGGCGCCTACCTGCCACTGGGCCAGACGGCCAACACGCCGGTGGCCGGCGGCGCGGTGCAGGGACAGATCCTTGGCGTGCAGACGTTCACCAACAGTGGAACCATCGATTTGACAGGGGGCGGTGCGGCGGTCGGCAACGTCTTGGTGATCGGCGGCGGCCAGACGGCGGGGCAGTACGGCGGGGGACGCTATGTCTCCAATGGCGGGACGCTGAAGCTCAATGCCGTGCTCAATGAGGGCGGGCCCGCTTCGCGTGCCGACATGCTCGTTGCGGATGCCACGGCGACCGGCTCCGGCGGCGCCACGCGGATTCGGGTCAACAACGTCGGCGGGCAGGGCGCGCTGACGGTCGCCAGCGGGATTCCACTCGTGGAAATCCTGAGTCCGGCGGCGAGCGACAGTGCGCCCGGCGCCTTTGCGCTGGATGGCCGCGCCGTGGCCGGCGCCTACGAATACCGGCTGTTCCAGGGCGCGCCGGATGGCAGCGCCGCAAACGTCTGGTATCTGCGGTCCGAGCAGGACCCAGGCCCGACCCCGCCCCCAACGCCGGCCGGCGCGCTCTATCGCCCCGAGGTGGCGGCCTATCTGGCCAACCAGCGCCTGGCCGGGCAGATGTTCGTCCATAGCCTGCATGACCGGCTGGGCGAGCCGCAGTATGTAGAAGGGCAGGATTTCGACCGCGAGAACGACAAGCCGCGCTCCGGTTGGCTGCGTGCGGTAGGCAAGTGGGAGGGCAGCCACAGCAGCAATGGTGTGTTCAAGACCAGCACGGACGCCTTCCTGCTCCAGGGCGGCGCCGAACTGGCCAAGTGGAAGGTCTTCGGCGAAGCCGCGCGCGCCCACCTCGGCCTGATGGGCAGCTACGGCAACGCCTGGACGGACGCGGAAGCGCAGGGCAACGCCTTCCGCGCCAAGGGGCGGGTAGAAGGATGGAGCGTGGGCGCCTATGGCACCTGGTACCAGAATGATGAACACAAGCTCGGCGCTTACGTGGACACATGGTTCCAGTACGGCTGGTTCACCAATCGCGTGGAAGGCGACCTGCTGCCGGTGGTCCGCTACCATGCGCAGGGTTTCGCTGTATCGGCGGAGGGCGGTTATGCCATGCCGCTGCGCCACGATTGGGTCATCGAGCCGCAAGGTCAGTTGATCTACGTCGGCTACAGCGAGGACGACATCACGGAGCCGAATGGCACGCGCGTGAGTGGGGCGGATTCGCACGGCTGGATCACGCGGCTCGGGGCGCGGCTGCATCGCACCTACGTGCGCGACGACGCGCGCAAATGGCAGCCGTACCTGACCCTCAACTGGTGGCATACCAGCGTGGGCAGCAACGTTTCGTTCAATCAGCTTCCCGTGGGAAGCATGTACCCGGATAATCGGTACGAAGTGAAGGTCGGCGTCAATGTGGACTTTCGCAAGCGCTGGACCGGCTGGACCAATGTGTCGGGCGCGTGGGGCGCGCAGAGCTTCTACCAATATGTGGTGCGCGCGGGGGTGAAGTACACGTGGTAGCTGTTGTCAGGGTAAGTAAGGGATGAGACTCGCGGTAATCGGACGTGGAATGATCGGCGCGGCGGCGGCGCGGCATTTGTCCAAGATGGGACATCAGGTAGCGTTGATTGGGCCCGATGAGCCGGCCGACTATGCCGGCCATGGTGGCGTCTTTGGCAGCCACTACGATGAAGGCCGCATCACGCGGCGTTTCGATTCCACCCCGTTTTGGCGGGACCTGAACCGCGCCGCGATTACGCGCTACGGGGAGATTCTTGCCGAAAGTGGGGTGGAGTTCTACCGAGAGGCCGGCGTGCTGCACGTGGGTCCGGGCGAGCGCCCGGAGCTGTCTTCCATCGGCGGCATCGCGGCGGAAGCCGGCATTCTCGTTGAAGCCTACGACAACGCCGGCCTCGCGAAGCGATTCCCGTACCTGGGATTTCCGGCTGGAACGCAGGGCTACTTCGAGCCGCAGCATGCCGGCTATATCAGCCCGCGCCGCCTGGTCCGGGCGCAGACCATTGCCGCGGAGCGCGCCGGGGCGCGGATTATCGCCGAACCTGCGCTTGGCATCTCGGAAAGCGACACCGGTGTGACGATCCGGACGAGATCGGGCGATGTGGAGGTCGAACGCGTCCTCGTTGCGGCTGGCGGGCATAGCCAATCACTGCTCGGCCGATCACTGGGTTTCGTCGTCTATGCGCGGACGGCGGCCATGTTTCGGCTGGGTGTCGCGGAGGTTCAACGCCTCGCCGGCATGCCATCGATGCGCTGTTTCGGACCCAAGGGCGCGGATCCTTATATTCTGCCGCCCATCCGCTATCCGGACGGTCAAACCTGGCTAAAGCTCGGCGGAGATCCGGTGGATATTCCCCTCGAAAGCGAGGCGGATATCAAGGACTGGTTCCGCTCCGGCGGCTCGAATGCCGTGGCGGACGCGCTGGAGCAGCAGATCCTTGACCGCATTCCCGGCCTGCATGTTGAAGAACGCCGCGTCGTGCCCTGCATGACCACCTTCGGCAAGACTGGCTTGCCTTGCATCGGGCCGCTTTCGGCGCGCGTGGCCATTGCATTCGGCTGCTACGGCAAGAGCGCGAAGTGTTCGGACGAATTGGGTCGATTGGGGGGTATGGCGCTGCTTGGTGAGATCAACGCAGCGCTTGCGCCCTGACGATGCCAATTCAGGACAGGATCATGATGATGACCATCCCCGAGATCGTGAGGAGCGTGTTGCCGACGGCATAGCACACCGTATAGCCGAGCCCCGGAACCTGACTCTGCGCCACTTCGCAGATCATGCCCAGTGCTGCCGTGGTGGCCCGAGCACCGGCGCAAGCCCCCAGCAGGATGGCCGGGTGAAAGCGGAAGACGTACTTGGCCAGGAACATGCTGACGAGCAACGGCACAGTGGTGGCGAAAATGCCCCAGAGCAGCAGGCTGACGCCAAGCTTCTGCAAGCCCGCGATGAAGCCCGGGCCGGCGGAGATGCCCACCACGGCGATGAAGACGTTCAGGCCGACCGAACTCATGAACCAGATCGTGGGCTCGGGAATCTGGCCGAACGTGGGGCGTATCGCCCGGATCCACCCGAACATCAGTCCAGCGATGAGGGTGCCGCCTGCGGTAGAGATCGTCAGTGGGATGCTGCCCAGCCTCAGCACAGCCGCTCCCACCAGCGCGCCGATCAGAATGGCCAGTGACATGGAGGCCACATCCGTCACTTTGGTCGGGCGGTCGATATAGCCCAGTTGCCGGGCCGCAGCGTTGATGTCCTGGGTTCGGCCCACCACCGTGATCACGTCACCACGGTAAAGCTTGGTCTTCGGCAATAGCGGAATGCCGGTTTCGGTCGGCCCCCGCTTGATGTGCTTGAGAAACACCCCACGCGCTCCCGGCCAGCGGGCCAGTTCGCGGAGCGTGCGGCCATCCACCGCCTTGTTGGTGACATAGATGTCGACGCCCTCGGTCTGCACATTGAGGAGTTCGGCATCCTCGACCTCCAGAGACATCGGCCCCAACCGCTCGATCAGCTGGTCGCGCTTGCCGCCGATTGCGACGATATCGCCGGGCGCCAGCTTTGTGTCCATCCCCGGTTCGATGATCCCGCCATCGCGCCGAATGCGCTCGATGAAGGCGCGATGGCCCTCCGGGGTGTGGGCTTCCAGGTCCGCGACCGTCCGGCCGATGAACGGACTGTCCGCCCCAACGCGATAAGCGCGGATCTCGAAGTCATGCCATTCCGTTCCCGCTTCGGCGGCTTCTCCTGCGCCAAGCTCCCGCTCGTAGTCCTTGCACGCGGCAACAAGATCGATTCCCAGCAGCTTTGGCCCGAGCTGCGCGAGGATCAGGGCTGACCCCACCGTGCCAAAGATATAGGTGACCGCGTAGGCGATGGGCATGCTCTCCAGCAGTTCGCGGGTCTCGTCCGGCGGCAGGCCGAGGCGGTTGATGGCATCGGTGGCCAGGCCCATCGAGGCGGAGATGGTCTGCGATCCCGCGAACAATCCGGCCGCCGAGCCCAGGCTGTAGTGGGCCATGACCGCCGCCCCGGTCACTGCAGCCAGGGAGAGCAGGCATGACACGGCCGCAAAGATGACCTGGGGCACGCCGTCCCGGGCGATGCCGCGCACGAATTGCGGGCCGACGCTATACCCCACCGCAAAGAGGAACATCAGGAAGAAGACGGCCTTGACGTTGGGCGAGATGGTGACGCCGAGCGTGCCGATGGCGATGGACACGAGCAGGGTGGCGGTGACCGCGCCAAGGCTGAAGCCCTTGAAGCTCTTGCCACCCACCCAGTAGCCAATGCACAGCGCGAGGAAGATGGCGATCTCCGGATACGCTTTTAACGTCGATGCGAGCCAGGACATGGTGATACTCCGTTGTTCAGCAAGGGATACGGCGTGGATTCCATGTCTTCGTCCAGAACCACGCGGGACTGTGCGCCGATCCCCATCGACGCTTATTGGATTTGAAGGGATTTGGCGAGCCGGAGGAGGTTGTGCGGGTCCACCCGGATCAGTCCGCCCCGCGGGCTATCGATGTCCGCGATCAGCATGAACGACGCCGCGACAACCAGCGGCAGCACGAACAACATCCTTCGCTCCGAGCGCGACTTCCTGACTGCGTATCCAATGAGTACATTGCTGCAGATCGCAACCAGCAGCATGAATAACCACGCGGCACTCGGAATGCGGTTCCACCACGCTGCCTGCGTGTAGCCTTCGCTGTTCAGTACATCGTTCATTCCCGCCGCCACCAGCGCGCGGACCACATTTGGCTCGGCGATGGCGTTCCGCTGCACGATGGTCCAGAGCTGCGTCTGCAATGCCGACGTCTCGGCATCAGCGTGCTGGAGTTGCGAGGGGTCACGAATCGTATAGAAGCGCAAACGCTGGTCCAGATACAGCCTGAGCAGGTTCCGGGTCTTTTCTGCCTCGTCACCGGGTAGAAATCCCGCCCGAAGGAATTCCGTGCCGATGGCGTTGGCTTCCGCTTCCTCGTAGTTCTTGCGCAAATCGTAGCGATTCACTGCCATGGCGAAGCTGAAGCCGATCAGCAAGGCCAGCAGTGTCAGCACGGAACCCTGGATGACGCCGTCGCTCGCTTCAGATCGTTCTCCTGCGTCGCGCCCCGGAAACAGCAGGCGGGAGCCGAGCCATTCGGCTAACCATAACGTGATGAGTGTGATCAGGAATACCAGTAGCGGGTAATCCTTGATGACCAGTTCCATGGTCTTCTCCGATAAATGGAGCATCTCAGCGCGCGCGCGGAAATAGATTGACCACCCGAGTGGCCACGGCGCGTGCCACGGCGTACGGGAGGCAGATCAATACTGGCCCGAGCACGGCCGCCGCACCGGGATGCACCACACCATAGATAAGCAGTTGCGCCAGCGCATCCAGCGTAATGCCCATGGCCAGCAAGTCGCGTACGGCGGACAGTCCGCTGCGCAGCAGATCCTTGCGATGCCCGGCATCGGTGACCAGCGCATAGATATAGGGCAGGCGCCCCGCGTGAGCGTCGTGCCACCCGGCGCGCACGCCGAGCAGTACGGCAATCAGCGGTTGCAAGACAAAACGCATCCGGCCTGGGCCCGTGAAGCGTTGCGGCAGCTCCTCAAGGAACTGGTGGGAGAAGAGATAGATTCTCCCGGTCTCGAACGTGTCGCGCACGGCCGACGGCAGCGCAGCTACGAGGATCAGTACGGCGATGACAGTCAGGACAGTGCTGACCTTCCTGCGCTCGATATTCATAAGGCCTCGCCAGGTGCGTAAGACTCCCCCCCCACACATAAGAAAAGGCGATTATCTCGATCCGCCATTGCGCTATATCAATCTGTTCGCGTGAAGCGTGCCGGAATTACTCAATCGTCAGCTTGTCGGGTATCGGGCGCACAAAGGCGAGCCGCGCTGCCCTCCATTTGTTGATCTGCAACAAGCATTTCAGTACGACATCACCTAGCGTGGACATTACCCAGTGGGCCGAGGGCGTAAGCGACTGTCGCGAGCGCGTGGCGCTGGACAAAAAGATTCCCAAAGGACGCTTTGTCCGTCGGGTTAAGCGCTAAGCGAGGTGAATAATGGCCGTCATTTCAGACAAGGTTACCGCCTACGATGAATTCAACTACAAGGTGTCTGATGATCAGTTTCCGAAGGAGGGCATGTCAGCGCGCGCGGCAGCCGCGCTGGTCATCAGTGAAGAATGGACCGATGCGAATCCGATGCTGAATATGTCGTCCTTCGTGACGACGTGGGCGGAGCCGGAGGCGAGAGAGGTGGCTGCGCGGAACATCTTCAAGAACTATATCGACCACGATATGTACCCGCAGGTCTTCGCGAACGAGCAACGGATGGTGCGCTGGCTGCATCAGCTCTGGAACGGGCCCAAAGGTGCGGAGCCCTATGGCACGGCGACCGTCGGCTCGTCCGAGGCCTGCATGCTTGCGGGCCTCGCGCACAAATGGAACTGGCGGCAGAAACGCCAGGCGGAGGGCAAGGACGTCACGCGACCCAATATGGTGACAGGCGGAAACGTGCAGATTGTCTGGAAGAAATTCCTGCGCTATTTCGATGTCGAGCCGCGCATCGTACCGCTCAAACCGGGTAACTATCGGCTGACTGCCGAAGACCTTGACAAGTACGTTGACGAAAACACGATTGCTGTGGTGGCGATTGCCGGACAGACATTCACCGGGGAAGATGACGACATCCAGGCCATTCACGACTGGCTGGACGACTACGAGCGGCGCACAGGCATCTCGGTGCCGATGCATATCGACGGGGCTTCCGGCGGCTTTGTGAACCCGTTCCTGTACCCGGATTATAAATGGGATTTTCGTCTGCCACGGGTGTTATCGATCAATGCCTCGGGCCATAAGTATGGGTTGACGCCGCCGGGGCTGGGCTGGGTGATTTTCCGCGAGCGCAAGATCTTCAACGAGGATCTGGTCTTCTATGTGAATTATCTGGGCGGGGAGATGCCCACCGCCACGCTCAACTTCAGCCGTAACGCCTTCCAGGTCGCCGTGCAGTATTACCTCTTTCTGCATCTCGGCTTCGAGGGGTATCGGCGGATCATGAAGCACACCTTGGACAACGCGATTGCGTTGCGCAAGGTTCTGGTCGAGAGCGGGTATTTCGACATCATGAACGAGAGCCAGCGCATTCCGGTGGTGGCCGTTACCCTGAACAAGAAGATCAAGAATTTCAACGAATTCGATGTCTCGAACAAGGTAAGGGAGCGCGGCTGGGTATTGTCCGCCTATACGATGCCGCCGAATGCGGAGTCGGTGACGAGCCTGCGCGTTGTCATTCGACCGCACATCAATCACACCGTGGCGATGTTGCTCGCGCAGGATATCGTCAAGGCCTGCCAATACCTCGAAAAGAATGGCGGCAATGCGAAGCCTCCCATGCTCCACGCCAAGGAGAAGACAACGCAGGTCAAGTGCTAGTGGGAGGAGGGGAGGGGCCTATTGGCCCCTCCACGCCTATATTTCCTCCCTCTGCGCCTCGATGCGTCCGTCCCGGATGGCTGCGAGAAAGGCTCGATAATCTCCGCGATTCTGCGAGCAGTACTCTGTGGCGAATTCGCAGATTGCGTCGTCAAACGTCTGGCCAGAACCCATATAGCCGGCGATCACGGCGGCATCCCCAGAGCGCGCATGGGCGCGGGCCAGTGCGTGGGCGCACATCCTTCCATACTGGCGAAGCATGCCAGTGTCCCAGTCTTCAATCACCGCGCTGAGTTTCATGTCGCGCAACTGGCGGACGTAGAAGTCGCGTCTGTTCTTGCCTCGGGTCCACCCAAGAAAGACATCGCTGGCCGCCTGCATCAGGCGCTGCCCGGCGACGACGCGCTCGCCATGATTCTCATGCAGGCTCGCGCCCGCGTACGGTTCCAGCACCGACGCTCTTGCTTCCTTGACCTGCAGGAAGACGGGATCGTTATCGGATGCCAGGAACAGGGCGACGGCGCACATTGTGCCGACGCTGCCGACGCCAACCACCTTGATGGCAAGGTCCACAAGGTGAAAGCGGTCGAACAGCACGCGGGTGTGGGCCGGCAGGCTGTCGCGATAGACCGACAGCGCCTCGGAGAAACCTGATGCCATGCCGGGCGCCAATTCCTCTGTCGGATGGAAGATCAGCGGTGGCTCGTCCTTGATACGCGGCGTGGTGCCCGCATCCGTGACGAGCTTCGGATAGAGGTAGTCCGGAACCGATTTGCGTCGTTCCGCCTCGAGGCGCTCGGCCAGACGCTTGCGCGCCTGTGCAACCACCGCGGGGTCGCCATTGCGGTCCTCATACTTCTGCAGATCAATCTTGTCGTACCAGACGTCCAGCGACCGCATCCAGCCATAGTTGAACATGCGCTCGCGATATTCCCTGACCAGGTCGGTCACCACGCGGGCCGCGTCGGCCTTTGGCAAGGCAAGGTGCTCCGCAGCGATGGCAGCGCTGGCCGCCAGGCGCTTGAGGTCCCACTCGAATGGCGCCGGCAGCGTTTCGTCGAGATCGTTGATATCGAAGATCACGTTGCGCTCTGGCGTGGCGAACCCCCCGAAATTCATGAGGTGCGCGTCCCCACACGCCTGCACGCGGATACCGCTGGTCGGTGTGCCGCTGAGGTCCGCCGCCATGATGGCCGCCCCGCCTCGATAGAATGCAAACGGCGAGGCCGCCATGCGGCCGAATCGGATGGGTACCAGCTGGAGGATCCGCCCCTCATTCGATGCCTTCAGGCACTCCACAGGATCGATGCGGTTTGGCGGGGGATGCCAACCGGCCTGCGATGCGCGCGGGGCCATGTCGCGCAGGGCGCGGCCTTTGGCGGCACGTTCGTCCGCCGTCAGGTAACCCGCCGGATGTGTCGGGACTGCGGTACTCATCTGGCGTTTGTCTAGTTTCGTCATCCCGGACTCCTTTTCTCAAACCGGATCGCCCCGCAGCAAGGCCGGCTCACGCTGCGCTGTTTCGTATCCATGGTCGCTTTCCACGATATCGGCGACTGACGTCTGCCGGTCTATCTCGCCCACGCTGTGGTCAAGCCCTTCAGCGCGAAGCAGGGTTCGCGCCTCGCCGAGTGCGCCTACGAGCCGTAGCTGTACTCCCGCCGCGTGCAACTCGTCGGCAAGGGCGGCCAGCATGCGTGCCCCCGCGATGTCCACGGCGGGGGCGGCCGAGAGGTCGCAGATGACGCGCGACAACGGTCCCGCAAACTTGCGGCACTCTTCGCGAATGCGGGCACGGACATGGTCGACGTTGAAATAGAGCAGCGAGGCCTCCGGGCGCAGCACGAGCGTGTGCGGCACGGGTTCGTTGTCTGGATGGCGCTCAGCGTCTGAAAATGCCCGCGTACCCGGTATCCGTCCCAGCACCGCAACATGCGGGTGCGCGGCGCGCCGGATGATCAGCACCATTGAAACCAGCACCGCGATGATCACGCCTTTCAGGATGCCGAGCAGAAGCACGGCAGCGAACGCCACCATGGAGACCACGAATTCGAACCGGCTCACGCGCCAGACGTGGCGAAGCTCCGTCAAATTGACCAATCCCTTCACTGCCACCAGGACGATGGCTGCCAGCACGACAGTGGGCAAGTTTGCCAGCAGACCCGTGAGGAAGATCAGGCACAGCGCAACCGCGATGGAGGCGAACACGAGTGCCAGGGGGGTCTTCGCGCCGGCCTGGTCATTGACAGACGACTGGGAGAGTCCGCCTGCGACCGGGTAAGCCTGGAACAGTCCCGCCGCCAGGTTCGCCGCACCCAGGGCCAATAGCTCCTGTCGCGCATCGATCTCATACTGATGTGCCTGCGCAAGTGCCCGCGCGGCCGATACGCTCTCTACGTAGGATAGGAGCAGGCACGCGAAGGCCAGCGGCACGATGCCGTCTACATCCCGCAGTCGCAACTCCGGCACCCGAAATGCTGGCAGGCCCTGCGGTATGGCCCCCACCACTTTGAACCCTAGCGGCTCCAACGAGACGATTGACGCGATCACAACGGAGACCATGACCACGGCGAGCGCAACGGGCTTCCCGGGCAGGAATCGTTCCCCCAGCAGCAGTACGACGATGACTGCTGCGCCAAACGCGAGCACGGTTACGTTGGTATGTGGAAGCTGGGTGGCGAGGATTTCCACCCGCTCGAAGAAGAACTCGCCGCCGCCTTTGACACCAAACAGTTTTGGCAGCTGGGTCAGGGCGATGGTCAGGGCCGCGCCGGCCTTGAAGCCCAACAGGATGGTTTCGCTGATGAAGTTGACGAGTGAACTGAGTTTCAACAGCCATGCCAGGAAACACATCACGGCGATCAGCACGGCTGTCAGCGCGCAAATGGAAGCCCAGCGTGCCGGGTCTCCGGCGGCCATACCGGCCACGGTGACGCCAACCAGCATCGAGATGGCCGATGTCGGCCCAATCGCGAGTTGGCGCGATGTGCCGAATACTGCATAGAACAGGCCGCCGACCAGGTAGCAGTAGATGCCGTACTCCGGCGGCAATCCGGCAAGCGAGGCATACGCCAGGGACACCGGAATGCCATAGGCGGCCAGCGTGACACCGGCCACCGCATCGTGGGGAAGATATGCCCACGAATAAATGGAGAGCCATTGCGATGGCGGAAACACTGCGCGCCAGCCAGTTGACAACGACGCCGGTCGTTGCGATGCGTCTGGATTCGCGGGCTGCTCGCGCATGATTGCCTCCCCATCTTCGCGGAATCGACCCAGCCGCGGCTCTGGCCTTCGGGTATATGAAGAGATCTGCGCTTTATTCGCAGGACGGGTTTAGCGGTGCTTCGGTACGATTGACGGCATCTAGCAGCAACTTGCTACGGGCACATAGCAGGGTCTCGTCAAAGCGCGCCCTGGCATCGCTAAGGCCCGCCACGTCCTGATGCCTTGCACGTGGGGACTTAAGCAGCATATCGATTTCCGCATGAAGTTCGTCACCCAGATCGCGCACGAACTCCGGACGCAACATGCCCTGCGAGATCAGGTGAGACAACTGGTAGAGGAGGGCGCTCAGACCCTCGGCGTCCGAGGCCGGGCCCTGCTGGGCACGGGTATCGCGCTTGTGCATACATCGTCTCCTGCCTGTGGTTCGCTACTGCAGCATCGCGCATCGGCAAACAGACGCTCTGGTATGCATGTCATCTGCTGCGTTCGATCGGATATCTGTCGAACAGTCGCGACTGCTTTCCATGAAAAGTAGCCGACATTGACGGGCGATCGTTGACGCAACGCAAGTCGTCGAACTGCGGCGGGAGACGTGGGCCCACGCACGACGGGTACGTTGCACTTCACCAGGTATCACGGCCAGTTGCCCGTAGCGGGGCGAATTGCGATGTGCCTTAATCAGCACGTCATAGCGCGCTGTGGCGACCTTGATTCAAGGCAGTGCAATCCGGAAATGGCTCGTCGTATCAGGCAAAAGGCCACATTGTGATTGCGAGAGACTTTTAGGCAGTAATCGACGCATTTGCCAAACCGCAATTCTTGGAGCACTGAAATGACCACTGTACGCAAGGACCTCATCCTGTCGCAGAGCGCTTTCAGCCATGTTGTCGATGTCGACGTCCAAAAGGTCGATATTGCAGCGTGGCTCTTCAATCTTCCCGATGCAGAGTATCAACGCTGCGCGCCGCCCGATCACATCGCCGCCGGCGCAACGTGGACGGACGATGGGCAGCGCATGTCCATCAACGTCGAAATGATCGGCACCGGCCTCGTGGTCCAGCACTACGTCGGCGAAGTCACCGAACCGCAATACTGCAAGATGGTGTCGATCTCCGATGTCTTCACGCCGCATGGACGCACCAAGGTCCAGGTGATCTGGGAGCTGCGCGCAAAAGGCCTGCCTGACGGGAAGACCGAGTACACCAATAGCGTGACCTCACATCCGACCGAGGATTTTCTCGCGTTCCTCGAGAAGAATGGCGTGCCCTTCGAGCAGGCAGCTCGCGGCCGCCAGGCTGCCTCCAGTGATCACAATCGCCGGGAAACTCCGCTCTTCGCCGAAAGCATCGCCCGCGCTGCAAGGATGAGCGGCTGACACATCGCCCGCTGACCTACGCCATCGTCAGCATGATCTTCCCGACATTCTGGTTGGATTCCATGCGGCGATGCGCTTCTGCGGCCTTTTCCAATGGAAACGTGCTGTCGATGACGGGCACCAGGCTGTGACTCGCAAATTGGGGGAGCCACGCCTCGGCGAACCGGCGAGTCATGGCATGTTTCACGGCCGGCGGGCGCGATTTCATGACCGTTCCCATGATTTGCAGGTGCCGGTAGAGCACCCGGTCCAGCGGAAGCTCGGCCCCTTCGATGCCGCCAAGGATGCCAACTTGAACCAGCCGGCCGCCAAAATCCAGGGAGCGAATGTTGCGTGCCAGGTAGGGCGCGCCGACGAAATCGATGATCACGTCCACGCCGCGCCCCGCGGTGACTTTATTCACCACTGCCTCGAAGTCTTCGCTTTTGTAATCAATGGCGATATCCGCGCCGAAGCCGAGTACGGCTTCGCGCTTGCTGCCGTCGGCCGTTGCCAGGACCCTGGCGCCTACCGCGTGCGCCAGTTGCACCGCGGCCGAGCCAACGCCACCAGCCGCCGCATGGATCAGCACTGACTCGTCTGATGTCAGCCGACCCAGATGACCAAGGGCTTCCCAGGCGGTGACGAATACTTCTGGCAACGCACCCGCATGTACGTCGCCCAGCCCATCGGGAATGTGCATGGCCATGCGATAGTCGATGCGTGCCAGTTCCGCGTAACCGCCGCCGCCCACGATTCCCATGACGCGGTCGCCAATGGCGAAGCCCTGCGTCTCGGAGCCCATCGCAATCACCTCGCCGGCGATCTCCAGGCCCATGATGTCCGAATCGCCGAAGTTCGCGCGTCCGTACCCGCCACGCCTGTGCGTGAGGTCAGCACGGTTGAGACCGGCAGCACGATTGCGCACCAGTAAGTCATGGGGCCTGACCTCCGGATCCGGCACGTCGGTGAGTTGCAGAACGTCGGCATCGCCGAATTCAGCGAAAGTGATGGCTTTCATTGCTAGTCCCTGGTTGATCGCACTCGCGCCGGACGATAGGCGCCCGGCCATTGGCAGCCAGTATAGAGTTGCGTACCGATGAATTGGTGCGGCAATATTCAGCTTCTCTAATGCAAAAACGCATCACAAGGCCAACAGCATGAATTGGGATGACGCACGAATTTTCCTTGCGGTGCAGCGTGAACGTACGCTGCGCAAGGCCGCCAAGGTAGTGGGGCTGGACCAGGCTACCGTAGGACGGCGCCTTGCTGCGCTTGAGCATGCACTGAGCGCCACCTTGTTCTTTCGGGCGTCGGATGGCTATGCCCTGACGTCTGCCGGCGAAAGCGTCCTGAAAGCAGCCGAGAAAATGGAGCAGTCCGCCCATGAACTGGTCAGGCAGGCACACGGTATAGACAATCGGCTGGCGGGTGAGGTGAGGGTGACGACGACCGACTCGCTCGCACTCGCGTTCGTGATCCCTGCGATTGCCAGCTTGCATGTCGATCATCCGGACGTGAGAGTGCAGTTGAGCACGTCCACGCAGATGCTCAACCTCGCTCGGCGCGAATCGGATATCGCCATTCGTACGCAGAAGCCAGAAAGTCCCGACCTGGTAGCGCGAAGGCTGGCGCGCTGGCGTGTGGGGCTCTATGCAACGGAGCAATATCTGCGGCGCCACGGCGAGCCCGAACGTGGCACGGGATTGGCGGGACACGATCTCGTGCTGTACCAGCCGTTCCTGTCAGGCAATGGCAGGCCCACCTTGGTGGGCGAGCCTATCCATGCAGGACGCATCGTCGCCAGCGTTCACTCAAGCCTCATGCTGCGAGCGATGATCCGTGCCGATATCGGCATTGGCGAGGTGCCGGTGCATATGGGCGAGCGGGACGGGCTGGTAAGGATCTGGCCTGAACTTTCGAGGGGGGCTGCCTACGAAGTCTGGCTGGTCACCCACCAGGACCTCCGCCATACCGCGAGGGTTCGGGCCATGATCGATGCCATTGTGGCGCGCTTTGAGGTCGAGGACTGAGGCATATGGGTGTCAAAAACGCCTTTATCGCGTGCGCCTGAACCCCGGGGACTGGACCCTGCCTCCGGGGTGGCCCGGCGCAATGGAATCGGGGACATGGAGAATGATCTGGGGCCCCGTATACGACCGTTTGGCTTCATGCATGCTTTACCCCCGTGCGAGATCGGCGCTGGAGATGGTGCCGGAAGTTGAATCCATGGGTGGTTTGGTGGTCACGTGGATGCCGGGGTGGGTGCGCTGGCGGAACGCTCCTTATCCTGCTCGGTGCGCACGAGCGAAGACAACATGTTCCAGTCGCTTGCGAGCGCGCCGAACAGGTCATCGAGCGAAATCACCCCAATTACGGCATCACCATCCAGTACAGCCAGCCGCCTTACGCCGTGGCTGAGCATCAACTGCATTGCGTCGCCGACACCCGCATCTCGTGGAATCGCCACCAAGCCGCGCGTCATGACCTCGACCACGTCGGTCTGGCACGGATCCGCACCGATGGCCGTCGCACCAATGACGATGTCCCTGTCCGTGACCATGCCGACTGCGCGTGTCCCGGTCGATGAGTTCTCTGTCACGATCAGCGCACCGACGTGTTGGTCCCGCATTTGGGTGGCTGCTTCCTGGAGGGTGCAGGACAGTGGGACATGCACGGCTATGGCTGAGCAGATATCCTGAATTAGCATCTTTGTCTCCTTTTGGTATGGACGAATGTAGGTGTTGCGCCTCGCTGTGGCTTGCGCTGGGTCAAGCCAGCTTCACGGGGCGTGCCGGGCGGTGGTCAACCGTCACTTGATCCACGTCAATTGGGTCCGGATGCCCTCACATACGCTAGAAGACGGTCAGTGGGCGAGCCAGGCCGGCAAAGACACCTTCTGCGACATTTCTTTCGCTGTCTCCAACATCACATTGCTGCTACCGACATGCACGGGACAAACGGCGAAGACTCTCCTTTGGATCTCTCCAATGCCGCAGACGCCGACCGTCCTGACCAGAGAGATGGCAGTCACCAGGGCGGTATGCGCCCCGCAACCGCGCAACTCGGGCTGAGCAAGGCAGAGGCAGCCCAGCGCTTGGTCGAGATAGGTCCCAACGCGCTACCGCGAGCGGGGCCGCCGTCGATCGTCGCAGTGTTCCTCCGGCAGTTTCTGAGCCCTCTCATTTACATTCTGCTCGCTGCAGCGGCGGTTGCGCTTGCCCTTGGAGACCCGAGGGATGCCTTGTTTATCGCTGTCGTGCTGATGATCAACGGGGTCGTCGGCACCGCGCAGGAACATTCTGCAGACAAGGCCGCGGCCGCGCTTTCCAAGATGGAGCAGCCGGATGCCACCGTCATCCGCGATGGGGTGCAGCAGCGAATCGAGGCACGCTGTGTGGTGCCGGGTGACATTGTGCTGGTGGAAGCAGGTGGCAGGGTGCCGGCGGATCTCGAACTCGTGGAAGTATCAGATCTGCAGTGCGATGAATCGTTGCTAACCGGCGAATCCTTGCCTGTGCGAAAGCGCGTTATGCAGGAATGTGCCGATGATGAGCCTCACAGTCGCCTGTGCCGTGCCTATGCGGGCACAGTGGTCAACCGGGGGCGGGGCCGGGGCGTCGTGGTGGCAACGGGTGCATCGAGCGAGTTCGGCCGCATAGCCCGTGAACTAAACCGAGAATCGGTATCACGCCCCCCGCTTCTCATTCGACTTAATCGCTTCTCTCGATTGATCGCCCTGGCGGTGGGTGTTGCCGTGGCGCTGCTGGTAGCGGTGGGCCTGCTGCGCGGCATGCCGTTGTCCGAACTTTTCATGATGTCAGTGGGACTGGCGGTGAGTGCGATTCCCGAAGGACTGCCGGTCGCGATCTCGGTGGCATTGGCCATCGGCATGCGGCGGATGGCGAAGGCCAACGTCATCGTGCGCAAGATGCCTGCAGTGGAGGCGCTCGGCTCCTGCACGATGATTGCCACGGACAAGACTGGCACATTGACGATGAACGAGCTTGTCGTAACGGACATCTGGCTACCTGATGGGACTGCGCTATCGTGCGATGTTGGCCCGGATGTGGATCGTTGCGCCATCCACACCGCGGACACGACCGATGAGGAAGCCAGGACGCGCGTGTCGGCCTTGCTGAGGGCTGCGGCACTGCCCAATGAAGCGCAGTTCGCCAGGGAAGCGAAGGGCTGGTCCGGTACCGGGGACACTGTGGACATCGCACTTCTGGCTGCGGCGCACAAGGGGGGAACCGTTGCTCACGAGGTCAGGCAACGGTATCCACTGGTCGCGCGCATCCCCTATGAGCCCGACCTGAGATACGCCGCGTCGTTCCACCGGCACGAAGACCGGATCCGCGTTTTCGTCAAAGGCGCACCGGAGACGTTGATCGCAATGTGCGACCAGGTGGATGTGCGTGGAAGCGTCTCGCCGATCAGGCGAGAAGCGCTACTGCAACAAAAGGAGGCGCTCGCCGCACAGGGCCTGCGAGTATTGGCGTTCGCCGAGGGGATCATCGGGGCCGAACCGGACGAGGTCTACGGCCACGGGCACCTGGTCAACCTGACCTTCCTGGGTCTGGCAGGCATGCGGGACCCGGTTCGGCCCGAGGTACCGGATGCCATTCGAAGATGCTACGGCGCCGGCATCGAGATCGCGATGGTGACAGGTGATGATCCGGTCACCGCCAGTGTGGTAGCCACCGAGGCAGGAATACGCTTCAGTGCTGAACAGGTGGTGACAGGCGATCAGGTCCGCCAGGCCGAGCAGCTCGGCGAGGATGCCCTCGACCAATTGACGCGCCATGCGCGGATCTATGCGCGAGTGAGCCCCGACCAGAAGTTGGCGATTGTGATGTCGCTCGCAAGAGCAGGTCATTTCATAGCGGTGACTGGAGACGGGGTGAACGACGCGCCTGCGCTCAAGCATGCCCATGTCGGCGTGGCAATGGGGCGCCGGGGTACCGAGGTGGCCAAGGAAAGCGCGGATATCGTCATCGCAGACGACAACTTTGCGTCGATTGTAAGTGGCATCCGCGAAGGTAGGGTAGCCTACGCGAACATCCGCAAGGTGATCTTCATGCTGGTCTCCACGGGCGCTGCAGAAGTCACGCTGTTCATGCTGGCGATCCCGCTCGGACTGCCGATGCCTTTGCTGCCGGTGCAACTCCTCTGGCTCAATCTGGTGACCAACGGCATTCAGGACGTAGCGCTGGCCGCTGAGCATGCCGAAGGCGACGAACTGTCCTATCCCCCTCGCAAGCCGCAGGAACCCATATTCGACAGCGTGATGATCCGCCGCATCGGTCATTCGACACTTGTGATGGGCGCTGGTGGCTTCATTACATTCTATTGGATGCTCAGGCACGGCTATCCGGAAGAGGAGGCCCGCAACCTTCTGCTTCTGCTGTTTGTGCTCTTCGAGAACGTACAGACTTTCAACAGTCGCTCGGAGCGCCAGTCTGTAATCCGACTGGGCTTCTTTTCGAATCCGATGTTGGTGGTAAGCGTGCTTGCCGCCCAGGCGCTGCATATAGTGGCGATGTATGTGCCGGGTCTGAGTGAGACGGTGCATCTCACCCCTGTGTCGGTCACTGCATGGATCAGTCTGGCGCTGGTCGCAATGATGCTGACGATGGTGATGGAGCTCGACAAAGGGTACAGCAGGGCTGGAAGGAGACGGGCGGGGCATGGCGATGCGCCGGGGATGTCGCCGTGATGGACACGCCAGACCGGGGCCGAACGTGCGCTGGCGCGCGAAGCAGGGGCGTTCGGTCTCGCTGATCATGTCCTGACGCTGGAACGATTCATCACGCACCTGAGGCGTGCGGCCCTCGGCATGGCATGGTCGCGTCTCGCGTCTATGCTTCGAGGACGTATCATGAATTTCCAACTGCGGGCGGGCTGCTGAGCAGGGGATGGGGCCGCCCATTTTAGGTGTGTTTTATGGCAAGCTTCAGCCGAAGACTCCATCCAATTCGGGACTGTCGAAGCTATGAGCCTCCACACTTATATGCTGTTTATAGGCGCGAGCCTTGTTTTGTGTCCCGTCCCTGGACCCGATATGTTGTTTTTGCTCGGAAGAATGATTGCCCAGGGGCGTGCGGCAGGTCTGTGCGCTGCGTTCGGAATCAATCTCGGCGCCTATGTGCACTTGCTCGCCGCGGTAACGGGTCTCTCAGCACTTATCCTCGCGTCGGCGACGGCGTTTTCCGTAGTCAAGTGGTTAGGGGCGGCATATCTGATTTATCTCGGTTGGGGAGCGTTGCGCTCTAAAGGAGGCATCGTTCCTAGCGAGCTCGATGCTCGGAAGAACGCTCTGCACCGGATATTCTGGCAGGGCTTTCTTAGTGATGTGTTGAATCCGCAGTCGGTAGTCGCCTCTCACCCTGTAGGCGGTAACTAATCCGTCTGCCGGCCGCGAGATACGGAGACAGGCGGATTGTGGTGAATCGCACGCTCCAGATCGAGCCTATTGATCTGTCGTTGCCGCTTCACGCTTAGCGGCACCTTTGCGGGCCGCGGCGGATCCCCTGAGAGGGTGCGCGAGGGCGCGCCCCAGCGGCGGTTATCCCTCTGCGCCTGCACTTCTGCGGCAACGGCCAGCGTGCGCCCCAGCCGCTTGTTGTCGACGATCGCACCCTGGTCGACTTCGGCGAACCGGTCATAGGTGGTCTAGGGCAGGGCAGCGCCATCGGCCCATAGCTCGACCCGGCCATCGGGGTACTCCGCCACCTCGATATAGCGGTGGATCAGCCGGCGATGTTCAGGCAGGTCCTCGAGCAGGTACATGACCTTCGCATACTGCAGTGTGAGGCTCTGCGAGACCTTGCGCCATTCGCGCCAGCTGAAGATCCGTTCCAGRTCCTCGTCACCGCGCAGCGGCCGATGGGCATCGAAGTCGCTGCGCGGCACCTTGGCGAAGCGCGCGTTGAAGTCAGCCATGAAGGCCGGCGCGTAGGCGTTGGCGGCTTCCATGCTGGAAATCTCCCGCAGCCGCAATTCCTTGACCAACCGGTCCTGCAGCGTGCCGTTCATTCGCTCGACGCGGCCCTTGGCCTGGCTCGTGTTGGCGCACAGGATGTCGATGTTCAGCTCGAACAGGGCGCGCCCGAACTGCGTATAGCCGCGGCCTTCGGCATTCTCCTGTCGGTTGACGCGGAAGACGCCAGCCTTGTCGGAATAGAACGCCATCGGCTTGCCGTGCCGTTCGATATAGGCCCGGGTGGCGGCAAAGTAGGCTGGCGTCGATTCGGTCGGCACGAACAGCAGCTGCATCAGCCGGCCGGTGGCGTCGTCCACGTAGACCAGCAGCGTGCACGCCGCCGCCCGGTCCTCGAACCAGTGATGATCGCTGCCATCGATCTGCACCAGCTTGCCCAGGCAGGCGCGGCGGTTCCTCGGCTGGTGGACCTTGGGCGGGCGCAGCTTCCTCGGCACCCAGAAGCCGGCGTCGATCATGATCCGGCGGACGCACGCGGAGGAGATATCAATGCCGTGGCGCTCGCGCAGCTTCTCGGCGGCCAGGGTCGGACCAAAGTCGGCGTAGCTGTCGCGGACGAGGCCGCGGACACGAGATTCCAGGCCGGGAGGCAACTGGCGATTGCTGGAACGTCCGCGCTTGCGCGATACCAGCCCGCTTGGCCCGTCCTCCAGGAGCCGCAAGACCAGCCGTCTGACATGCCGGGCACTGACGCCCAGACGTTCGGCTGCCCGCCAGCGCGCAAGGTGCCCATCGGCCACAGCCTGGATCACCTTCATGCGGTCAACTTCGCGCATGCTCATGGTCACCAATCCTTGTCTGTGCATGGCTGCCTCCCAAAGCGCCCGACGAAACTCGGAGCGTCCGGGGAGGCAGCCTCAGGTGACATCTCTATTCATCGCAAAGGTGACATTACTAATAACGGCCAACATCAATTGTCTAGGCGGTTCTGAAAGGTCGCCTCGTCCGCTAAATAGAAATGTCAGTCCGGGCGTGCTTTTTGTGCGGGGTGGGATGTTTTTTGTGGGGTGCCCGTAAGGCGGTGGCGCTGGCCGATGGCGCCTGAGCCGGGAGCAGGGTGGGACATTCCGTTCCCGCGATGGCGCGTTCCAGATCCAGCCGGTTGATCAGCCGTTGGCGG